>CALKMQ010000023.1 GCA_938092125.1 uncultured bacterium | reverse complement strand
ATTACAACTTTTTATCAGACACACCTCAGCATCTTTAACTATAAATGAGAATACAGATGCTAGCGTTAGAAATGATTTTGAATATCATTTTAATAAAATGGTACCTGAGGGAAATCAATATTACACACATACAATCGAAGGTAAAGATGATATGCCCGCGCATTTAAAAACATCCATACTTGGAAACTCTTTATCCATACCAATAAAAAGCGGATCCCTGAAATTAGGTATGTGGCAAGGTGTTTATATGTGTGAGCACCGAAATAATGTTAGTGAAAGGGATATTACTGCTACAATCAACGGTGAACAATTCAGCTCTTTTTAACTTCATCCCAGATATCATTTAATTCTCTTTTAGAATGATCTTCTATATTTTTGTTTGATTTATTTATTTTTTTCTCAAGCTTTTGAAAACGACTTATAAACTTTTTATTTGACTTCCTTAGAGCATTTTCTGCTGATATACCAAAAAAACGACTTAAATTAATTATTGTAAATAAAACATCACCTATTTCCGATTCAATCTTATCAAAATTATTCAGCCTTTGCGCCTCTTTCAGCTCATTTAATTCTTCATCTAATTTTGCCCAAACTTCGCTAATCTTATCCCAATCAAAACCAGCAGAAGATGCTTTATCCTGAATTCTTTGAGATGATACAATAGATGGTAAAATAGCAGGAACACCATCTAACCTTGAATTTCTTCGTTTTTGTTTTTGTTTTTGTTTTTCCCAAGATCTCATATTTGAAGAAATTATTTTATCATCAAAATTTTCAAATATATGAGAATGCCTATCAACAAGTTTAATATTTAGATCATCAATAACATCATTGATATTAAAGTCCATTTCTTCCGATGCAATCTGAGATTGAAAAACTATGTGTAACAGAACATCACCAAGCTCTTCACGAATATTTTTATTATCTTTTTTATCTATACCTTCAATTAATTCATATACCTCCTCCAAAAAAAAAGGGACCAACGAATTACTCGTCTGAACATTATCCCACTCACAACCTTTTGGACTTCTTAAGGTTTTTACTATATTTACAAGTTCATCTAATTTTAAATTAGTTTCATTATTGTTTTTATTATTCAAATAATTTTCTCCAAACTATATTTTTTAAAAAAAAGTCCTCTTTTTTAACCATCTCCTTCTTTTTTTCTATTGTATTGTCTTCATAACCCATTAAGTGCAATGTTCCGTGTACAATTAATCTTGTGAGTTCTTTATTATAATGTTGATTAAATAAATCCGCATTTTCTTTTGCCGTTGGAATGCTAATATATATTTCGCCTTCAGTGGTGTTTTTATTTTCTGAATTGAAGGGGAATGCTATTACATCTGTCCACTGATCTGTTGAAAAAAACTGTTTTTTTAAATCACTTACATAAATATCTGAAGTGAAAATTATATTAATATCATAATCATAAATGCTATGATGCACTAAAATATTTTCAACTATTGAAATACATAATTTTTTATTGGGCTCATTATAGGCAGGGTCAGTGAAGACTTTAATATTTTTCATTATATAAAAAGGAATGTTTAATGGTTTTTATCATCTGGATATTCTATTCGAATGTGATAAATACCCCTTAGAACATGAAGCATCCCTGTATTACCATCAACAGTACCTTTAATTTTATCTAACTCATTTAGTGTTAATGGACAGTCGCTTAATTGACCATCGTCGACTCTCTGCTTTATTATTTTATCAATCATATTTTCGATCTTCATAATGTCTGGGTTTTTAATTGAACGTACTGCCGCTTCAATAGCTTCACATATCATTAAGATTCCCGTTTCTTTAGTATCTGGTTTTGGACCAGGATACCTGAATTGGCTTTCATCAATTTTTGATTCATCTCCATTAACAGCTTCTAGTGCTTGTCTATAAAAGTATTCTACTCTAGTCGTGCCATGATGCATTGGAATGAAATCAGAAACGATTTTAGGCAATCCATATTCTTTGGCAAGTTGCAACCCGTTATTAACATGACTTCTAATAATTTTTGCACTCATTGTCGGTTTTAATACATCATGTTTATTATCAGTGGCATACTGATTTTCAATAAAATAATCTGGTTTTATCATCTTACCTATGTCATGATAATAGGCTCCAACTCTGCATAATAATGAATGTGCTCCAATCGAAGTAGCACAAGCTTCGGCTAAATTCCCAACAACAATGCTGTGATTAAATGTACCATTAGTTTCTCTTTGCGCTCTTTTTAATAATGGCCTGTCGTAATCAAGTAATTCAATTAAAGTTAAATCCGTGGTGACTTCAAATACCATTTCAGTTAAACCTATTAAACCATAAGTAACAATTGGAGCCAAAAAGCTATTCAATGTTAATATTTGCAAATCAAAAATAATTTTTGTCCAGGAATGTTCTTTAAATAATCCAATAGCAATTATCACAACAATACTGGCCCCAATCAATGCAAACATTGTTGTAAAAAGCTGACTCCTTTTACGCAATTCACGGATGTTATACACCCCAACTGTTGAAATAAACAAAGATGAAATAACAAAATCAATATTTTGGCCCATCATTAAACCTACTAAAATTGACACAGCAACTGTCGACATAAAACCAATTCTAGCGTCAAATAAAATAGTTAATGTTAGCGCCCCCACAGAAACAGGAACTAAATACTCTGAAAATTGAAAATAATTGATAATTAAGTATGCTAGAAGCATTTGAATTAACATTATAATAGACATCAGTAAAATCATTTTCCAATCAGAAAAAACATCTATTCTATACATATACAAAAATGTAAAGAACAAAGAGATTACTATAGATAAAAGAATAATTCTGCCTAAGTAGTTCCAAATATTATCTAAAGGCTTATCCTCATTCAATTGCGCGATTGAAAAAGATAGTGAATTTAATTTTTGGAGAACACCTTCTGTAATTCTAATGTTTGCATCAACGATTAATTCGTTTTCTAAAACAACTCCTTTACTTCTAGGAACTTGTTTTATACTAAGCCTTTGATTTGATACTGTTAATTTTCTATTAAATAATAAATTCGGTTTCATGTATTCAACAATTATATCATATCCAATATCAAAGAAAAAATCTTCTGCAGAGACCTTATTTATATACTCCTCTTTTGCTTTTATCCACGCTACTTCTAAACTGTTAAAATCAAGTTTTTCTGTTAAAATAGGGACATCACCTTGATTAATCTTTACTTTGTTACTTATTATACTATCTATTGATATATCATAAATACCTTCAGACCACCTATTTTTACAAATTTGACTAACAATATTTTTATGTAAAACCCAATCTTTTAGTTTTCTTGGGTCCTTATTTGTTGTTAAATATTTATTCCAAGATGAATCTTTTAAAGCCGTAAACGGGTATTTACTTTGAAAATCATTTGACATCATCTCAAGACTAGCACTATCTGCTATAAATTCATTTTTTGCTTTCTCAGCGGTAGCATGGTACTTCCTTTCATAGTATAGTTGCTTTGATTGATTAAATCTCCACTTTGACGATCTTAAATCATTTAATGAACCAAAAAAATCATTCAGTTCAGTTAACTGGTTATTTACAACTTCTTGCTTCCTATTAAAAATATAAGCAACAGATTTTTTTTCTTCTTTTTTATCCTTTTCATAATTTTCGGATGTTTTCAAAATAGGAAAAGTAAAGGGTGCGATTATTGGCTCTCTAGTAATATCATTGATTTTATAAGAATATTGTAGAGTTTCGCCACCAGGGAATAAAAATGAAATTAATAGTACTAGCACAAAAATAATTCCAATTTGTTTGAAATTTTGTTGAAAAAATTGAATTTCTTTGTTTAAAAAAGAAAATGGTAAATTATTTTTCTCCATAAATACTCTCTATTTAAATTAAACTTTGAGTTAGTCTATAAGCCGAGTCCTGTCCACCCAAAAAGGGATAGATGATCATTTGTCTGCGCTTAGTGTTGCCATTAAGCTGAAGCGATTTACCCGTTCATCAAATGATGCGAACAACATCTTTGAAACTATTCAACCTTGCACCTAAAGGGGTTTACAAGCTCAATCTATTTAAAGAAAGACTGGTGGTCTCTTACACCACCTTTTCACCCTTGCCTTTTGACAGGCGGTTTGTTTTCTGCTGCACTTTCCATATCCTTACGGATTCCTTTTGTTAAAAGGCTTTATGTTCTGCGGTGCCCGGACTTTCCTCTCCATTAAAATTTATTTTTGATGGAGCAATCATCCAACTAACTCAATTAATTCTTTTTACTATATACAAACCGCCCACAGCTATCACAGTTGTGTAAATCTCCCGATCTAATTTCGGATACTTTTTGTGGAGGTAATGCAGCACCACAACCACCACAGGAACCTCCAGAAAGAGGAACAACAGCGACACCGGACCTAGCTGAGATTACTTTATTATATGTGAACATAATCTTTTCATCAATTTCTTTAATTTGTTTTTGGCGAGAGTTCTCCAGAGATTTTTTTTCTTCAGATGTTTCTGATAGCGCTTTATCTAATTTATTGCGTCTTGACTCTAAATCAGTTTTTAATTCTTCTAAAGAAGATTCGTTATTTTTTAAATTTTCTTCTAAAGTTTCTTTATCTTCTAAATACGTAATTAATAGAGTTTCATGTTCTTCTTTTTGTGCTTTTAGGTGCTCAATTTCACTAGTTAATGCATCATATTGTTTATTGTTCGTTACCAAAAATAACTGGTCAGTGAGTTTATCAATTTTGCTTTGTATATCTACATTTGCAGTTTCAGACTTACTCGTATTTAGATTGATATCTTTTAAGCTTATTTTATCTGCTTCAACTTTATTTTTAATACTATTTTCTTTTTGGTTCAATTCATCAACCATTTTAGGTAAATCTCCTAATAGGCTGTTCAAGTCCTCTAATTGAGAATCAATATCTTGTAATTCAACAAGTCTGGTTATTGCCATTCTTTCCCCTGTTTGTAATTTTATTTTTCATTGATACTTTTATTTAGATACAAAATAAGAGTTTATTCAATGTAATTCTTCTCCATAAGTTATCTAATTAAAAACTATATTTTAAATTATAATTTCAAGATTATATGTTTCGAAATTAAAACATATATTAACATAAATTTGCCCTTTAATATTTTGATAAATAAATAAGAAAACTTATGAATAATAATAAATTTACTTTCTTAAATAGACACATTGGTCCAAGCGATTCCGATATTAAGGCCATGCTTAAATCAATGAAACTCAAAAATATTGATGACCTGATTAAGAAAACAGTACCTAGAGATATTTATTCCCCACTTAATGAAAAATTAATTAATACTAATTACTCAGAAAATGAAGTATTAAAAAAACTTAAAGAATATGCTCAAGAAAACACCATTTTCAAATCTTTTATAGGTCAAGGGTACTATGGCACAATAATTCCAAACGTTATTAAAAGAAATATCTTTGAAAATCCCGGTTGGTATACTCAATATACTCCATATCAAGCAGAAATAAGCCAAGGCCGATTAGAAGCATTACTGAATTTCCAAACTCTAATTTCTAGCTCTACTGGTTTGCCAATTTCTAATGCCTCTCTCCTAGATGAAGGAACCGCAGCTGCTGAAGCAATGGCAATGTTCTACAATGCCACAAATGCACAAGAAAAAAATAAGTTTTTAATTTCAACGGGATGCCACCCTCAAACAATAGAGGTTCTTAAAACTAGGGCTGAACCTATAGGAATAAAACTAATTATAGAGAATGAAACTGAATTTGTTTTTGATAACTCTATTTTCGGTATGCTGCTTCAGTATCCCTCTACTGATGGGAATATTAACGATTACTCAAACCTAATATCTGACGCAAAAAACCATAAAATTTTTACATGCCTTGCTAGCGACCTTCTCGCATTGAGCATATTAAAAACGCCATTAGAGCTGGGCGCTGATGCCTGCGTTGGAAACGCACAAAGGTTTGGCGTCCCCTTCGGTTTTGGCGGCCCTCATGCTGCTTTCTTTTCTACAACAGAAAAATTTAAAAGAAAAATTCCAGGGAGGATAATAGGTGTTTCAACCGATAAATACGGCAACAGAGCCTTACGAATGGCGTTACAGACTAGAGAACAACATATTAGGAGAGAAAAAGCAACTTCAAATATTTGCACATCCCAAGTCTTGTTGGCAATCATGTCATCAATGTATGCTGTATATCATGGGCCTGATAACATTAAAGCAATAGCAAATAATATTTATAATTTATGTCACCAGCTATCATCATCGCTAAAAGATGGAGGAATTAAAGTTTTTTATAATAACTTTTTTGATACCATCCGATTTAAACCTAATAATGATTGGGAAAAATTAGCTCACAATGGAAATTATAATTTTAGAATGTATAAAGACGGAAGCATCGGTATTTCTATTGATGAAACTACAGATCAGAAAGACATAAATAAAATTTGTAACATATTTGGTGTTTTAAATACTAATGAAACCTCATCTTATGATCTTCCTGCACAATTAAAAAGGATTTCAAGTTATCTTGAACATGATATCTTTAACAAATACCATTCAGAGACAGAAATGTTGAGGTACATTCATAAGTTGGAAACAAAAGATTTATCGCTTAATACGAGCATGATTCCTCTCGGGTCTTGTACTATGAAATTAAATGCTACAACAGAAATGGTCCCCGTAACATGGCCTGAGTTTAGTGATATCCATCCTTTTTCACCATTAGATCAAGTTAAAGGATATCTAACATTATTTAAAGATTTGAAGAGTTGGTTATCAAAACTGACTGGTTTTGATAACTGTTCTCTACAACCTAATTCTGGAGCGCAAGGAGAGTACACAGGGCTTCTTGTTATAAGAGCTTACCACAATAGTCGTGGTAATAAACATCGAAACATCTGCTTAGTCCCAGATTCAGCGCACGGTACAAACCCCGCTAGTGCAATAATGGCAGGTATGTCAGTAGAGATCATATCATGTGACGAAAATGGAAATATTGATTTACAAAATCTCAAAGAAAAAACAGAGTTGCACTCAGAAAATTTATCTTGCATTATGTTAACCTATCCATCTACGCATGGTATTTTTGAAAGTGAAATTAGACAAGCATGCGAAATAGTTCATCATCATGGTGGGCAAGTTTATATAGATGGTGCAAATCTAAATGCGATGGTAGGTATTTGCAAACCTGGCGAATTTGGAGGAGATGTAATGCATATTAATCTTCACAAAACCTTTTGCATACCTCATGGTGGCGGCGGCCCAGGTATGGGACCAATTGTTTGCAAAGAACATCTTTCTAAATTTTTACCAACCCATCCTTACCTAAAAACAAAAGATGACCATGCTATTAGCCCTGTCTCTTCCGCTCCTTTTGGGAGTAGTAGTATTTTGCTCATTTCGTGGACTTATATCGCTCTGTTAAATACCAAAGGCCTAATAAAGGCAACAAAAGTTGCAATTTTGAATGCTAATTACATGGCTGAAAAACTTAATCCTCATTTTGAAATATTGTTTAGAGAAAAAGATGGATACAATGCTCACGAGTTTATTATTGATATTAGACCGATAAAAAAAGAATTTGGAATAAGCGAAGAAGATGTTGCAAAACGATTAATGGATTATGGCTACCATGCGCCAACAATGTCATGGCCGGTTCCCGGAACGATGATGATTGAACCGACAGAAAGTGAATCTAAAAATGAACTTGATCAATTTTGCGATGCGTTAATATCGATAAAAAAAGAAATCATAGAAAATGCTAGCTTATCTGATAATCCATTAAAAAATGCTCCTCACACAGCTCTTTATATTTCTTCAGATTCCTGGAACCATAAATATTCAAGAAATGTTGCAGCATACCCAACAGAATATCAAAAAGACCATAAGTACTGGCCGCCTGTTGGGCGAATAGATAATGCATTCGGAGATAGGAACCTTGTTTGTACGTGTCCTTCAATCGATGAATATAAAAAGTAATGTTCAGACTACTGAAAAACAATCTATTAAACATCCTTGATGAAACTCAACAAGAAAGGACTGCATTAAAAACACATCCTTTATATAGTTCTATAAAAACACAAAAACACTTACACATTTTTATGCAGAATCATGTTTACGCTGTGTGGGACTTTATGTCAGTTCTTAAATCACTTCAAAGAAACTTTACCTGTGTAGAAATACCTTGGAGACCGAAAAATAATGGCAACTTATCAAGGCTTCTAAATGAAATTGTTCTTGCAGAAGAATCAGATATTGATCGTTATGGACAACACTTAAGTCATTTTGAAATATATTATTATGCTATGAAAGAAGCAGGAGCAAATACGACAAGCATAGAAAACTTTTTAAAAGGGCTTGATAGTCAGGATGTGCCCTCTTCTTTGATAACTTCCAACGCACCTAAACCAGCTGCAAATTTTGTTCTAGATACTTTTAAATATATAGAATCAGGCTTACCCCACTTAACAGCAACAATTTTTACTCTGGGCAGGGAGGAAATAATTCCTGATATGTTTCGAGAATTAGTATGTGATTTAAATAATAATTCCAGCGCAGACCTTAAATCATTTCTCTACTACTTAGATAGGCACATTGGTTTAGATGAAGATGAGCATACGCCATTGGCATTAAAGATGATTAAAGAGATTTGTGGGGATGATGAAATAAAATGGAAGGAATCCATTGAATGTGGTAAAGATGTAATGAAATCCAGAATTAAGTTTTGGAATGAAATTTTATCTGAAATTAAAAAAAACTAATCTGCGGCTATAATTTCACCAAGCACGTATTCTCCTTCAAAATCTAAAATATTTACCATTTGAATAGTGTTTTCAATAGAACTTTCTGCATTAATCTTTACTTTTATATAGTTATCAGTATATCCAAATAATATACCATTTTTATTATTTTCAACAAGTAAAGGCCTACTAACCCCAATTGATTTTTTATAAAATTGAGCTTTTTTTTGATCTGAAAGCTCACGTAATAATTTAGACCTGTTAGATCTTTCTTTAAAAGGGACTGCAGGTTTAAGATTTATGGCTTTAGTATTTTCTCTTTCGGAATAGGTAAAAACATGTAAATATGAAACATCTTGATTTTTTAAAAAATCATATGTTTTAATAAACTCTTCTTCAGTTTCTGATGGGTAACCAACAATTACATCTACACCTATGCAGGCATGACTATCTAAATTTTTAATTGTATTAATACGACTTTTAAATTCTTCAACTTTATACCTTCTCCTCATTGATTTAAGAATTTTATTTGATCCTGATTGTAGTGGAATATGAAAATGGGGCATAAATTTTTTTGAATTGAAACAAAATTCAATTATTTCATTTGAGAGGAGATTTGGCTCTATAGATGAAATTCGAACTCTATCGATGTCTACTTGTAAATCTATTTTTTTTATTAGTTCTAAAAATGATTCATTATTATAAACACCAAAGTCTCCTATGTTTACTCCTGTAAGAACTATTTCTTTTGTTTTAGATTTTGATATTTTTTTTGCAAGATTAACTGTTTTGTTGATTGAAGCACTTCTACTTTTTCCTCTAGCCTTAGGAATTGTACAAAACGTACAGCTATAATCACAACCATCTTGAACTTTTAAAAAAGCTCTAGTCCTATCATCTCCAGAGTAAGAGGGTTCGAATGAGTTAATCTCATTTATATCATTGTTCAATACAATCTTTATATCATTTGAAATTTTTACTTTATCTAAATGATTTAATAACTCAAATTTTTCAGCAGTACCTAAAACCATATTTACATCATCAATATTTATTAATTCATCTGGTTTTAATTGAGCATAACATCCTATCAAAGCAATGAAAGCTCTAGGATTAATTCGCTTACTCCTTCTTATTAGTTTTTTTGTTTCCTTATTTGCATTTTCTGTTACAGAACAGGTGTTAAAAACATATATATCTGCATATTCTTTTGAATTTACATTCTCATAACCATATTTTAATGAATCTCTTGACAGAGAAGATGTTTCAGAAAAATTGAGTTTACATCCCAACGTATGAAAAGCTATTTTTTTTGCAGGTGTTCCCATTATTTTTTTTAAAATTTGTTTCGTTCTTAGAAAATTATGATAGTTAAATTTATATCATTAGTATTTTGTATAATAGAAGGAATAATTAAGATATGAGCAAAGATTTAAAAAGTGTAATCACATGTGACTTAGATGGAAAAATTGAGACATTTAGTTCTGGCGCACAAGATATGTTCGGATACACAGAAGATGAAATAATTGGTAAAGGTCGCGTCAGCGATTTTAGCGCTGGCCAAATAGTTTTGGGTCATGTCGTAAATTGGCTAGCTGAATCAGTTGAAAAAGGCGCTTGGGAAGGAGACACAGTTTTTCTACACAAAGATGGTCATGAAATGCCATGTAAAATAAAAATAACCCCAACGAAAGACAGAGATGGAAATCATATTGGATATTGTGGTGTCACATCTCTTCTTCATGATAAAACGCTAACAGATGTTCGACCAAAAATAAGTTTTGCAACAAAACTATTTAGTTGGATGGTAATAATGAGGTTACCTTTTTTGACAGCAACAGTCGTTCCAATTTTATTAGGGGCCGCAGTCGCAAGTAAATTTGTAAATATTGACTGGTTTTATTTTACACTGACAATGTTAGGAGGCTTTTTTCTACATATTGGTACCAATACATCTAATGATTATTATGATCATATTAGTGGTACTGATGAAGCAAACTATAATTATATGGTTCCGTTTTCTGGCGGAAGCAGAAGCATTCAAATGGGTCTAATAACACCGAAAGGCATGCTTAACGTTGCTATAATAACATTTGCTCTTAGTGCATTAGTAGGAATACCACTTATATACAAAGCTGGCATTAATATTCTTTACTTAGGAATCATCGGATTTTTATCAGGTTTCTTCTATACTGCACCACCATTCCGATTTGCATCACGAAAAGGTCTGGGCGAGCTATTGATTGGTCTAAACTTTGGGCCATTAATGGTTGCTGGGAGCTTTTTAGTCCAGACTAGCGGAGAAATGATACACTTAAACGATGCCATTTTTGCTGGAATTCCAATTGGACTTTTAGTTGCAGCAATCGTTTATGTAAATCAATTCCCAGATCATGATGGTGACAAAGCAACAGGAAAAAATAATTTGGTAGTAGTTTTTGGACCAGAAAAAGCTAGAATAGGGTATGTCGCTCTTGTCGTTGGCGCATTTGTTAGCATCATAGCTTTAGCTTGGACTAGACCAAATACATTTCCTACACTATCGCTAATTTCACTAATAACTTCTGTATACAGCATATTCACGATAAAAACACTCTACAAGCATTATGATAACAGATTATTACAACCAGCTAATGCAGGAACTATTGGATTACACTTCTTAACGGGGTTATTTTTCTGTGCCGGAATATGGCTTGGTTAAATCAATAAACTAAACTTCGGAGTAATCTATGAACAAATCTGACTTTCTAAATACGATAGAAAGAAAAATTGAAAAACATCACCTGCTTAATCATTCATTCTATAAGGCCTGGAATGCTGGTGAATTAAATAAATCTGTAATCCAAGAATATGCAGCTCAATATTTTAAACATGTATCTGCCTTCCCGAGATACCTCTCATCAATTCATTCGAATTGTGATGATATTAAGGTAAGACAAGAGATTCTTGAAAACCTTATTGATGAAGAACGTGGTGAAGAAAATCACCCTGAATTATGGATGCGGTTTGCTGAGGGAATGGGTAAAGATAGAGATAGCGTGAGAAAAACCACTGCTATCAAAGAGACTGAGGAACTAGTAACTAATTTCATGGAATTATCTAGAGACGAGAAGTATCATAAAGGATTTAGTGCGCTTTATTGCTATGAGTCCATGATACCTGAGATAGCTGAGAATAAAATTGATGGATTAAAGAAATATTATGGCGCGGAAAAAGGTGATGAAACACTAAAGTTTTTTGAAGTTCACAAGTCTGCTGATATAATTCACAGACAAGTAATTAAAGAATTATTGGGTGAAGTTTGTGACTCTGATTTGAAAAAAGAAGAAGCTCTAGAATCTATTGATTTAGCTTTATCTTCACTAAATAACTTTTTATCTGGTATGGAAAGAGTATACTGCTAGAAGAAAATAAAGTGCTTACGAGCGTCGCTCATCTTTAGATCGGCGTTCGTCAGCTCTTCTTTCACTCTCTCTCCTCTCTTTTTCTACTAAAAGAGATTCTTTTCTACGATCTTCTGTCCTCCTGTTTCCATCCCTTCTATCATCACTATGAGTTCTTTTTTCCGACATTATTTCTATCCTATTTAATCTTATTTAATCTTAAAAATAATAGTGCCCGATAATAAATATCGGGCACTAACTAATATGCTTTATTTAAGAGGCTACGATTTGAAATCAACGAAAAGAGTTGACTCCGTTTTAACTAAGCTTACTTTATCTTCCATATCTAAATCAGTAACCGCTTGCTCAACCATTTTCATTTCATTTTCATGAATGAATTGATCTGCTCTAGCAATATAAG
>CALKMQ010000022.1 GCA_938092125.1 uncultured bacterium | reverse complement strand
CTTATATCTGAAGGGGTAGCTTCAACAACTAGTTTTGAATTTTCTGTCTCAACTATTTTAAAACCAATTTTTTTCAGGTAAGGAAAAATTTCTAAAAGAATATCATATTCTTCTTTTGAAAATACAATTTCTTCTGGAAATAATAAAGTTTGAGATGACATTATTTTTGACTCGAATGCTTGTAAACACTCCTCATAAAGCACTCTCTCGTGCGCCACATGCTGATCGATAACAACTAATCCACTATTTAATTCAGAAATGATATATTTCTTGTGCACCTGCCACATTTTTTCAATGTTGAAATTGTCTATCCCATCTTTGGGGGCGTCAATATTTGAGGCGTACAGTTTTGCTCTATCAGTTTTTTCAAGGTTTGAAACCAGTCCGTTACCTTGGATGGTACTGTTAAAATCAATGGAAGACTGATTATTTGTATTCTGAAAAAATGAGCTTGAGTCAGAGCTTATTCTTTGAAAATTTGGAATTGTATTTAGTATCTCTGATAGCGATTGACTTACTCCAGACTTTAAGACATGATATACTCTCCATTCATCATTGAATCTTACTTCTGTTTTCATTGGATGGACATTGACGTCTACCTGTTCATAAGGCATTTGAATATTAATTATAAAAAACGGGTACTCTCCTCGCTGTACAAGGGATTGATAAGAAGAATAAACTGCAGAATTTAAAAGTCTATCTTTAATATATCTGCCATTCAAATAAATATATTGTTCTCCAAAACGTTTTCGAACGAGATTTAGATTTCCAATATATCCAGTAAAAGTAAAATCAGCTTTAGAAATTTCTATAGGAATAATATTTTTTTGATAAGTATTATCAAATAAAGAACCAATTCTTTCTGATAATGTTTCAATTAATAAACTAATTACCTTTTTCCCGTCAACGACCAAAGAAAAACCAACTTGAGGATTTGACAATCCAAAACGTTTTACCATTTCAATAATTTTTCTTCCTTCAGTTCGAGGGGTTTTTAAAAATTTCCTTCGTGCTGGGGTATTATAGAACAGATTCTGAATAGTAATTTGAGTTCCACTAATACTTGGAGCCGGCTTTATACCACTCGCCTTCCCATCTATTACACTAATTTCTGCGCCAGCAGAATTCCCATCATCGGAAATAATTGATAATTGAGCAACAGAAGCAATGCTCGCTAAAGCCTCACCTCTAAACCCAAGCGTGTTAATATTAAATAAATCATCTAGTTTTGATAATTTACTCGTATGAAAACGTTTAATTGAATTGGGTAGCTGATCTTTTTTAATACCGAGACCATTATCTCTGACCTGAATTAATTGATTGCCTCCCTGCTCAATTGTAATGTCAATTTGATTTGATTGAGCATCAAGACTATTTTCTAGCAATTCTTTTACTACAGAAGACGGTCTTTCAACAACCTCACCAGCAGAAATTTTATTTTGCAAATCTTCGGAAAGGCGAGAAATATTCATTTTAAATATTATGGCTTATTATTTTTTTTGTTAATGAAGAAGCTTTCCGATGTAACTGGACAGATTCTTTCAAAATATTGTCAACTTTTTCAACAATTTTAGAATCGTAGTCTTCTATTTTTTCGAAATTTGATAGATTGATTAATACATTCATACAACCGCCACGAGCACCAGCTAGCCCTACCTCTGCTGCAACATGACCGTCAGTTACAGAATTTGGGTTTCCATGTTTAATTATCTCTATTGAAATCCTAATAATTTCCAGTGAAAGCTTGGCAGTTTCAAGCGGAGTATCCGTGGCAAGTTTATTAGCCAAAAATAGTTTTTTGGCTTTATTTTTTTTATCTAAGGTTGTTTTACTTGGAAGCTTATTAGCTGACATGAGATTATGAAATGCTGCAGTATCTTCCTCAACTAGTTCCATTAACCTTCTCTGATATTTTTGCGCTTGCTCACCAAAGTCACTCATTTTTTTCTTCTTATTTATGAATTCTTTTTTTTCATGAGTAAGTGCGGCAACCATTGATATTAGAGCAGCCCCTAAGGCACCAGCGAAAGCAGATACACTCCCTCCACCTGGAGCAGGACTACTTTCCGATATAGATGAAATAAAATTTCGCCCACTCAAATCCATTAGCTTTGTAGCTTTTTCAGCAATGGCATACTCAATAATTTTTTCACTTACTCTAAAAGTTGATACATCATTAAGACCTAAACTTTGAATAGCGCATTCTAAAACATCATTTTCAGATACACCTAATGTCCTACCCTGCTTATTAAGATAATGTTTCCCGGATGCTAAAATTGCCTCTTTAGGTATGAGCCCAACTAATTCACTGCCAGTCACTCGAATACTTCTCATACTAGCCAATTCGCAAACAGCATCAAAAACATGGTGCAATGAAGATATTTTATAATTTGTAAAATTTATAGATATTTGAGCTCTATTATATTCTTCTACATACCATCCTATTGCTTTAATATTTTTAAACATTCCAGGTACTTTTACTGGGGAGCCATCCTTATTTCTTATGATTTCGCCATCAAGCAGATTAAGTGATTTAGGATTTTTTTTACGTTTACTTCTACCTAGCTCTCTTATCTCAAATGCTATGTCTGTAGCTAAACGTTTATCTTTTGTATTTAAATTAATATTATATGCAATTAAGAATTCTCTACATCCTATTACTGTAGCGCCCGCTAATTTATTCAGAGGCTCAACACCATAATCAGGTTTCCAATTTACTCTTTTTAATTTACTTGAAAGTCCCTCAAATTCTCCTTCCCTTATTATTGCAAGATTTTCACGATCTGGTGATTGAGCAGATTTTTCATATAAATAAACTGGAATATTTAGATCTTGCCCGACTCTTTTTGCTAATTGATGAGAATATTTTATACATTCTTCAATGGTAACGTTCTGGATGGGAATAATAGGGCATACATCCGTAGCACCTAATCGAGGGTGGGTTCCTTTGTGAATTGTCATATCAATTAGCTCAGAAGCTCTCTTTATTCCTAAAAATGCAGCTTCTAGGACATCAAATGGCTCGCCAACAAATGTAACGACTGTTCGATTTGTATCTCTTCCCGAGTCCACATCCAAAACGGTAACGCCCTCAATAAATTTAATAGCATCAACAATACTATTAATTTTTGTGTTGTCAATTCCTTCGCTAAAATTAGGAACGCACTCAATAAGTTTTTTCAATAACCTTATCCTTTTAATGCCATAAATCTTAAATAAAACATCAGGTATAATACACCGACAAGCAGTAAAATTAACCGTATGAGTGATTTTTTACCACTTTTGCTTTTATGAAAAATACGTTTCAAAAAATTAAATACTTAATTAGAGTTTAAAAAAATATATATAGAAATAAATTAAATATGGGGTTTATTATAAAAGAAAATAAATGGATACCTGTTACCATACTAAAAATTATAATAAAAAATAATATTCTAGGACCATACATTTCCATTTTATAGACCATATCAATTCCAAATTTTTTCTCAATAAATGGCGAAAGAATTTGAGAACCATCTAAAGGCGAGACAGGTAAAAGATTAAAAATGGCTAAGGTTATATTAATCTGCATAAAAATCACAATAAATGATTTAATAGAACCTGTTAATAAGTTATTTCCAAATAAAAAGCGCAAGCATAGAGCCGCTATTACTGCTAACAATAAATTTGAAATTGGCCCTGCAGCAGCTACTTTAACCATATCTTCTTTAGGATTTCTTAAATACCTAACATCAACGGGTACAGGTTTCGCCCAACCAAAACCCATTAATAATAATGCGATTGAGCCTACAGGGTCAAGATGAGCCATCGGATTCAATGTTAATCTACCTAATTTTGCTGCTGTATCATCTCCTAGCTTAAATGCCATCCAAGCATGCGCAAATTCATGGAAGGATAGAGAAAATATCAAAGCAGGTATTAAAAGAACAATAATTTCAATATCCAGATTTCCAAAAATCATTACACATATTCCTTTTTATTTTTTTTTGAGCGAGGATGATAATGATTGTATTCATTTCTTAATGTGGTTTTATCTAGATGGGTATATATTTGTGTTGTGGTTATATCAGCGTGCCCTAACATATGTTGAACAAATCTTATATCTGCGCCCCCCTCAATTAAATGAGTAGCAAAAGAATGTCGAAAAGTATGAGGTGATATCTTTTTTATTAAACCAGATTGAATTGACCACTTATTGACAATTTTATTGACCATTGCTCTTGTTAAAGGTCTACCATTTCTACTAGTAAATAATTGTTCTGAACCATTATCATTCAAAAGCTGCTCTCTATAATTATTTTTAAACTCATACCAAATTTTTCTTGATTGTGCTCCAATAGGAACGACTCTCTCTTTTGAGCCTTTTCCTAAAATCTTAACTAACCCAGGTCTTTTTTTTAATTCCGCATTGTACGCTAATTTAATAGAATGGTTTTCATTATAACTTTTTGCCAGCCCTGCTTCAATAACATTAGTTTTTCCAATCCTGTCATTATACTGTATTTCATACAAATCGTCAATTGTCGGTTCTAAGAAGGGTTGAATCACGCTCAGATCACATAATTCAGAGACACGAAGACCGCAAGAATAAAGCATTTCAATTATTGTATAGTCTCTAAAATTTAAAGCGTTATCTCTAGGAATAACATCCATGATAATTTTTATATCTTCAATGCTTAAAACAGATGGTAATTTTTTATTTAGTTTTGGAGTGTCAATTGACAAAGAAGGATTATCACTTAATATTTTCTCTTTAGATAAAAATTGATGGTAGGAACGAACAGAAGCCATCATCCTTGCAATGCTGGCAGGAGCAAGAAAAACACTGCTCAAATTTTTAACATAATTTCTTATATGGTTTTGCTTAATTTTTTCTAAGGTATCCAAATTCTCAACCTTATTCAAATAATTTAAATACCGCAGAATATCAGCACTATAAGCTTCTATTGTTTTTTTTGAGCCATTTAATTCTACCCGAAGCATCGTTAAATAATCTTTCAGGTAAGATTGCTTCAATTTTCTATAATTGAATTTTCAACTTGATTGCAAAGTATTTGGCCTATCATTATATGGGCCTCTTGAATTCTTTGAGTATCATCAGATGGTACTTTAATTGTTATGTCTGCGAGACCATCGATTTTTCCACCAGAATTACCAGTAAAAACGATTGTTTTTAATTTTTTAAAATTTGCCTGTTTTATCGCGCTTATCACATTTTCTGAATTACCACTAGTAGATATACCAATCAACACATCACCTTCATTTCCTAAACCCTGAACTTGTCTTGAAAATATCGATTCAAAATCTAAATCATTTGACCAAGCCGTAATAAAAGAAGAGTCAGTTGTTAATGCAATCGAGGGTATTGGCCTTCTGTTATGATCAGACATTCCTCCCATAAGCTCTGTTGCTAAATGTTGAGCATCAGCAGCACTACCACCATTGCCGCACCATAAAATTTTGCGTGATGAATTAATTGATTCAATTAAAACTTCTGCTGCAGCTTCTATATAGTTTAAACCATTTTCAATGATCGCTTCTTTGGTTTTGATACTTTCTAAGATTTGGTTTTTTATAGAGTTTTTGTTCATAATAATATTTGCGTTCTTAATTATTTTGAGATATTCATTAATCGTGTATTGCCGATGAAAAATCATTCATCAATTCAATAGAATTTTCAATTGCAGATCCTACAACAACAAATGAAGCGCCAGATTGAGCAAGTTCATTAGCATCTTTTGGGGTCTTTATACCTCCACCAACAATTAAATCTAATTGACTTTCTTTCGCAACCATTTCTACTACCTCATTAGGTACTCTTTTTTTTGCTCCGCTTCCGGCCTCTAAGTATAAAAATTTCATTCCCAAAAATTGAGCTGCTAATACATGACTCATTATTAAATCTATTCTGCTTGTAGGAAGGGGCTTTGTACCACTGATAAATTCAACTGTTGTTGAAGAGCCTCCATCGATTAAAATATAACCAGTTGAGATTGTTTCAATTCCAAGATCTTTTACAATTGGAGCTGCGAGTACTTGTTCGCCTATGAGATAGTGAGGATTCCTGCCTGAAATTAGAGACATAAAAAGCATTGCATCAAAATGTCTATTAATTTGATTTATGCCACCAGGAAAGAGAACTAATGGAATGTTAGATATCGATTTAATTCTTGCAATCCTTTCATGGTATAAGCTATCCATCATTAGACTTCCACCGATAAAAATAGCATCTACATCATTTATATTCGCATGTTCAACAAGTTTTTCAATTTTATCATTATTTTTTTTATCGGGATCAATAAGCAGAATAAAACTGGTTCCATTAATTTTAACAGAATTTTGAAGTTTAGATAAAACTTTCATCTATGCTATCATTGAGCCATAATCTTTATGATTAAGTAGATTATCATTATCTAAAGCCCCATCAAGTTCTACTTTTATAATCCACCCAGAACCATAACAGTCTTGATTAATATTATCAGGGTTATCTTCTAAGCCCTCATTAATTTCAATAACAGTTCCATTTATTGGAGCATATAATTCAGATACAGTTTTAACAGCTTCTATCTCGCCAAATGGCTCACCAGAAACAATTTTTTGCCCTACCTCTGGTAATTCTAAAAAAATAATATCACCCAATTGGCTTTGAGCAAAATCTGTAATACCTATGGTCACCTGCCCATCCTCTTTCTTCACCCACTCATGTTCTTTTGTATATAGTAATTTTTCTGGTATAGTCAATTAATTATCCTTTATTTTTCTTTGATTCAAAAGAGAAGCTTTCTAAAAAACTTGTGTCAAATTTCCCAGAATTAAAGTTTTTGTCTTCCATTATTTTTTGATGATATGGTATCGTTGTTTTTACACCTTCAATAATTGTTTCTTCAAGAGCTCTTTGCATTCTATTTATGGCTCGTTTTCTATTTTTTGCATGAACTATTAATTTACCAATCATAGAATCATAATG
>CALKMQ010000021.1 GCA_938092125.1 uncultured bacterium | reverse complement strand
CTTCCGATACATTCTGATAAATCTTTAAGTAAACCTTTATAATCCAAACCTATAATTTTTAATCTAGAATTAAAAAGTGCCTCTTTAGGGAGATTCCAATCAACATCAACCAAGCGGTCTTCATCTTTCGTAACCAATGGTAAACTATGGCACCGAACTTTATGTACAGTTAATCCTCTTCCTCTAGTGACAAAACCAACTACATCGTCTCCAGGTATAGGATTACAACATTTTCCATATTTTATCATAAGGTTATTAATGCCATCTAGGATTATTCCATCAGCTGGACGAAAAATATTTTCGATTGCATCCCCAATCTTACCATATGAAGAATTGTACTTATCAGTTTGATTAGTACTTAATTTTTTATGAATTTCTCTAAACGAAGTTTTTCCTTGACCAATAGAGGCCAAATATGAATCTTCGTCACTAAACCCAAAACTACCATAGGCATTTAAATAAATATTTTTTTGTCCATATATTTTTAATCTTCTGAGAGTTTTAAGTACTATTTCTCTACCTAGTTTGATACTTTCTGAACGCCTAGTGTTTTTTAAATATTTATTTATTGAATTCCTTGCTTTACTAGTGATAACAAATTTTTTCCAATTGATACTTGGAGTTTGATTTTTGCCAGTAATTATTTCTACTACATCGCCACTTTTCAATTCAACATTTAGAGTAACTAATTGATGATTTACTTTAGCACCTAGGCAATGCATACCTACTTGCGTATGAACTTCAAACGCAAAATCAACAGGCGTTGAACCAGCTGGCAATTGGACTAAATCTCCTGCAGGGGTAAAAACATAAATCTCTCTATCAAATAAATCAATTTTTAATAAATCCATAAATTCTTTAGGATTACTAGATTCGTTTTTTAAAATATCAATCAACTCTCGTAGCCATTTAATATCTGAGCCTAAATCGTTCACACTGGTTTTACCTTCCTTGTAAATCCAATGAGAAGCGATACCAATTTCAGCTGTTTCATTCATAGTACTAGTTCTTATTTGAATTTCTACCATCTTACCATCGGTTCCAATTATCGTAGTATGAATAGATTGATATCCATTCGTTTTTGGGGTTGCTATAAAATCTTTAAACCTCTCTTGAACAGGAGTAAAAACACTATGTACAACACCTAATGCAGAGTAGCATTCTTCAATTTTATTTACGATAATTCTGATAGCATATAAGTCATAAATATCTTCAAAAGATTTGTTTCTATTAATCATTTTTCCATAAATAGAAGAAAAGGATTTTGATCTTCCAAAAATCTCGCTAGTTATATTATAATTCTTCAAACCAGCATTTATTGGTTCAATGTAACTATTTATTAATTTTTTTCTTTGTCTATTTGTTGTTTTAATTTTTGAAGATATAGAATCATATTCATTTTTATTTAATACCTGAAAAGTGAGATCATCTAACTGTGATTTTACACTAGACATACCCAAACGATGAGCTAGAGGAGAATAGACATCTCGTGTTTCTGTTGCAATACGGTGCTGCTTAATTTTAGGAAGGTACCTTATAGTCCTCATATTATGCATTCTATCAGCAAACTTAATTATTATAACACGTATGTCTTTTGCTACAGATAATAACATTTTCATAAAATTACCTGCTTGCTTTTCTTTTCTTGTACTGAACTCTATTCCACTAATTTTTGTTAAACCATCTACTAGATTAGCAAGATCTTCACCAAATTCTTTTTCTATATCATCAACAGTTAATTTCGTATCTTCAACAACATCATGTAACAAGCCTGCCATAATAGTTGTATAATCCATATTCCAAGATGCTAAGGTACTAGCTACCTCTATGCAATGATTAAAATAAGGCTCTCCTGATTGTCTTTTCTGGCCCTCATGATATCTGCTACCGAAATCGTAGGCTTTCCATAATTTTTCTTTTAAAAACGTCTTATCCGTCTCAGGCGATATAAAAACTTGACTATATAAAGAAATGAAAGCTTTTGGATAATCCCCGAATAATTGAGGCGCTAATTTTACTAATGGGTTTTCCATTAAAAAGGAGCATCAGGATTATGGGCTAAATTTTCAAACCTTGTGTATCTATTTATATAGGTAGCCTCAATGATTCCAGTAGGGCCATTACGTTGCTTAGCAATAATTATTTCTGCTTTGCCTTCATCTTCATCATCTCTAGAATAAACCCATGGTCTAAAAAGAAAGAGCACAACGTCTGCATCCTGTTCTATCGCACCACTTTCCCTTAAATCTGACAACTGCGGCCTTTTAGAGCCCGTTCTCTGTTCGACTGCTCTAGATAATTGAGACAGAGCAACTATTGGTATGTCTAATTCTTTTGCTAATGCTTTCATAGATCTAGAAATTGTTGCAATCTCTTGCTGTCTACTTTCTACGCCTTTAGGACCTTGCATAAGCTGCAAATAATCAACAATTATCATATCAATATCTATATCATTTTTTATCCTTCTAGCTTTCGCTCTTAATTCTAGAATACTAAGAGCTGGAGTATCATCTAAATGAATCTCCGCTTTTGATAAAGGACCAACAGCCAGACTTAAATTTCGATATTGTGATTTAGGTAAAGTTCCAGATCTTACAAGGTTACTATCAACACGAGCCTCTGCACATAAAAGTCGCATAGCTAATTGATTATTTGCCATTTCCAAGCTAAAAAAACCAATCTTCTTATTTGCATCAATTGCAGCGTTACGCATCATATTTAATGCAAACGATGTTTTTCCCATACCAGGTCTACCAGCGATTATGACTAAATCACCAGCTTGGAAGCCAGTAGTCTTAGCATCTAAATCACTAAAACCAGTCGGAACACCTATTACTGAACCTTTATGTGAAGCTATCCTATCGATATCTTCAAAAGTTTTATGTAGAACTGGGTCAATTTTTTCAAAACCTTTCTGTAATCTATCTTGAGTAATGTTAAAAATTGATTTCTGCACTGACTCCAAAATATCATCAACGTCCTTACTATCATCAAAGGCCTCTTTAGAAATATCATTTGACAAATAAATCAAGTTCCTTAAAATAGCTTTTTCCATAACAATTTTTATGTATCTTGCAACATGTGCAGTTGTAGGGACTAAATCAACCAAACCGCTTATATAAAAAGCACCTCCAACTGTTTCTAAATCATTGTTCTTTGTTAAAACATCGACAACAGAAACAGTGTCAATTGGGTCATTTTTTTTGTCGAGAATTGACATTGCCGCAAAAATTATCGAGTGGTTTTTTTTATAAAAATGAACCGCATCAAGTTTTTTTTCAAAGGCTTTGTTAACTGCTTCTCTATCAGAAAGCATTGAACCTAAAACCGCCTGTTCAGCTTCGTCAGAATGAGGCTGAACATTTAATATTCCATTTTTTTTATTTGCCATATTTTTTAAAATTGGTTAATAAACTCACGAACAGCTTGGAAATCTTCCCAAGCATTTTTTTTAAAAGCAGGGTCATTTAATAACGCTTGAGGATGATAAGTCACCTTTAAAGGGATAGAATTAAACTCGTAAAACTGAGACCTAAGTTCTTTTAGAGACAAGTCTTTATTTAATAATGACTTTCCAGCTACTTTACCAAGAGCAACGATGATTTTTGGTTTGATTATTTCAATTTGCTTTAATAAGTAAAAATTACAGTTGTTTACTTCTGATAGTAAAGGATCTCTGTTATTGGGTGTCTTACACTTTAAAACATTTGTAAGGTAGACATTATCTGTACTACTTAGACCAATTGCTTTTAGGATTTTATCTAGAAGTTTTCCAGTTTTACCAACAAAGGGTTTTCCTTTTTCATCATCGTACTCATTTGGAGCCTCACCAATAATTAACAAATCAGC
>CALKMQ010000020.1 GCA_938092125.1 uncultured bacterium | reverse complement strand
GTATTATCAGATAAATACCGAGCTAATGCAAGCACAGAAAATATTTTAGCAAATTCACTTGGCTGAAAATTAAATGGCAATCCAATATTGAGCCACCTATGAGTACCAGCATGAGTACTACCAAAAAATGGAAGAATTACCAATATTGTTCCAAGGCTATAAATCACATAAGCATATTTATGGATTAAGTATTTTGGCGTAAGAAAAATAATAAGAAAGCCCAAAAGTGCTATTATCAAGAAAAACAATTGTTTGTAAAACGGATTTTGGACAATAGATGGACTTTGATATGAAATACTACTAAGTGCAATAAGACCAATAAAACTCAAAAAAGATGCGGAAAAAATTATTTTCCAAGGAGTTTCACTAATATTAAGTTTTTTTAAATTAATCATCTTGAAGCAAAACGAGAATTTTCAATTATTTTTTCAAAGACTTTCTTTGCCAATGGAGCTGCAACTGCTCCGCCAGACCCTGCATTCTCCAACAAAACAACGATTGAATACTTTTCATCGTTATAATCAGCCCAACCTACAAACCAGGCATGATTTTCTCCATGCGGGTTTTCTGCGGTACCAGTTTTTCCATAAACCAAAAAATTATTAAACTTTGGATCAGATTTTTTTCCAGTTCCATTACTACTTATTATTGCAGATCTTAGACCATTATGCATATTATTCCATATTTCAGAAGATAGTTCAGGCTTTACATTTTGAGGTAAATTATCAACAAATACGAAATGACTACTTGGAGAACTACCTTTTGTAGATATTAAATTGATATAATTTAAAATTTGTATTGGAGTAACTAAAAGTTCACCTTGACCAATAGCCAAATTCAAAAGAACACCCCTACTCCAACCATATTTGCCATATCTTTTTGACATATAATTTTTATCAGGAACGAGACCATTAGCCTCGTTAGGTATATCTATATTTGTCTTTGAGCCAAATCCAAATTGAATAAAGGTGTCATGCAAATTTTCTAAGGTAAGTTGAGTTACAGTCTTATAAAAATAAACATCACAAGACACTGACATTGCCTCTACTAGATTTAAATCGCCATGGCCTTCATTAATCCAACAACCAAAGATCCTGTCACCAAACTGATAAAACCCTGGACAATTATATTTTTTATTTTTATCAAATTTATCTTGTTTCAGCAGTGCTGCCTGGGTAATCATTTTGACTATAGAACCAGGTATGTATGTACCTTGTATATATCTATTAATTAGGGGTTTATCTGGATTTGTACTCATATCCTCCCAGTTTGATTTTGTTATTAATCCAGTAAAGAAATCAGGCGAATAGTCAGGAGCACTAGTTGCCGCCAAAACACCACCAGATGAAGGATCTCCAACCAGTATCACGCCTTTCTTATCATTCATTATATCTTCGCAAAACAATTGCAGTTGCAAATCTATTGTTGTTCTTATATTGCTTCCAGGTATCGGTCTTGTATCGTCTAATTCTGAAGCAGCGCCCACTTCGCGACCAGATGCATTAACCTCATAAAAAGATGTACCTCTTTGACCCATTAAAAAAGTTTCATATTGTTTTTCTAACCCAGACCAACCAACTAAATCACCAAGCTCATATGCATCTTTGTTTTTTAAATTTTTTCTAATTGACCTATCAATTTCTTTTACGTAACCAAATAGATGAGGAGCCCTAACTCCATTTGGGAAAAATCGCTCAGGGATTTGATCGTAATAAACACCTTCAAGGTTTAATTTATTTTCTTCAAGATTTCCAAGTTGCAAAAAATTCATATCCTTTGCTAACCTTGTCGGGATAAATCTACCTCTATAATATTTTTCATAGCTTGAATGAATAATACTTGAATCAGACTCAATATAATCTGCAATTAGTTTAAACTGGTTACCTTTATCTTCCATTTCACCAGGTATTGCTGTCAAAACATAAACAGGATAATTATCAACAAGTATTTCTCCATCTCTATCCAAGATCAGTCCCCTTGGAGCATTTTTATTTACTTTTCTTATTCTATTTGTATTGGACTTTAATCTATAAATTTCATGTTCGATGATTTGAATTTGGAAATATCTAACACCAAGCACTAAAAGCATAAACCATGCAAACGACCTAGCAACGAGATATTGCCTATTTGAAACTAAATTATCTGATTTTAGCATTTTATGTTTATATTTTGTAAAGAGGCACCATTATTTGTAAAATGCCCAGAAATACCAAAGTATATAGTGATGTTGCTAACCATTTTATCAAAAATTGCGCAGGATTTTCTAAAAGTAATTGCTGGTAAACGATTAAAGAAAAAATTAAAAATTGACAAAGAATAATTAAAACCCATAATGAGGAGAAATATAATTTATTAAGTTTTTCATTTTTACCTTTCAAAAAAGCGCTAAAATAGCCGGTAATTGTATAAATAAGAGGAGTTATTCCAAAGAATTGATTTGTACCAGAAGATAAATCGATAAATAAACCTATGAAAAACCCAAATAGCGTACCTACTAACCCACCGTTTTTAATAGATATGTAAAGTAAAATAATTAAACAAAAATCCGGATCAATAGTACCCAAAGAAAAAAATTCAGAGGTCCATAATTGAAATAGAAATGTAAAAAATATTATGATGATATATTTGAAAATTATCATTTATTTTCAGTAACAATAAAAACATTTTGAATTGATTCAAAATCATTTTGAATTTTCACATTTACAACTTTTTGATAACTACCTCTTTCATCATATAAACCTGAAACTGTACCAACTGGTAATTTTTCAGGATATATTTTGCTGAAACCTGAAGTAATTACTCTGTCACCAATATTTATTTCAACATTCTTTTGCACTTCATAAACTTTACATATGTTATCTTTTGACCATCTTAAAATTCCCACAGCACCACTTGGCATTATTCGGACGCTTAATCTGAAATTATTATCAGATATAGATTGAACTATTGAAGATTTCTCTCCAACAAGAACGGTTTTTCCTATTACACCATCTGGTGTAAGAACTGCTTGATTAGGCATAATATTATTTATGGCACCTACATCCAGAGTCAAAGACTTAACATTTGTCTGAATGCCTTTGTTAATTATGCTTGCTGGAATAATTTTCAATCTTGTTTTTCTCTTAAAATTTAGAAGGTCTCTTAGGTTCCTATTCTCATCAGCCGCATATAAAATTGACTCTAACTGTAGGTTAAGTTGAAGATTTTTTTCTCTAAGATATTGATTTTCTTCGTTAACAATAGTAAGTGATTTAACTTTTACTAATGGAGTTGAAAGAAAAGAAACAAAGTCTGAAGAAAATCCTCTAATTACACTCATTTCATCATTATGACGATTAAAAAGCAAAGCAAAAGAAGATAAAAGAGTAACTACAAAAACAAGATGATTTTTGTTTTTAATTAAAAATAACAGAAGGTTGCGCATGTACA
Source organism: uncultured bacterium (assembly GCA_938092125.1). Classification (GTDB taxonomy): domain Bacteria; phylum Fidelibacterota; class Marinisomatia; order Marinisomatales; family UBA1611; genus TMED80. Next base: position 351 of record CALKMQ010000020.1, on the reverse strand, counting down.
ACCTCTACAGTAGAACCGCCTCATATTTTTTCAAGTTTTCCAATACTATTCCTGTGCCTTTTACCACAGATAACAATGGGTCTTCAGCAACATTAACTGGCACGTTAGTTCTTTCTCTAATTATTTGATCTATACCTTTTAGAAGACTTCCACCACCAGCTACAATGATTCCCCTTTCTAAAATATCGGCAGCTAATTCAGGAGGTGTTTGTTCCAAACATCTTTTGACAGCTTCTACTATTGCATTCACAGGATCTTTTAGAGCTTGCCTGATTTCATCTGAGCTCACTTCAATCGTTTTGGGAATACCCGTAACTAAATCTCGCCCTCTAACTGATATTTCTTTAGAGG
>CALKMQ010000019.1 GCA_938092125.1 uncultured bacterium | reverse complement strand
AAAAAAAAACCCGCCATAAAGACGGGTTTTCTTGAAGTAGCGGGGGAAGGATTCGAACCTCCGACCTTTGGGTTATGAGCCCAACGAGCTACCAGACTGCTCCACCCCGCGATCATTAATTTTTATCTATATTAAATAGCGGTCGAAAGATAAGCTAAGTAAAAAATTTATACAACAGTTACAATTAATTATTTAATAAAAAACAATCAATATAAAACGAAAATATATTTTTAGGATAAGTGGCATTAGATTAATAAAATTTGGCCCCATAAACTGGTACAATAAATATGTCAAATAATAAAGAATTAGACGCCCTGTTACAGATATTATCCGGAGAACAAACAATTATCCAACGCACAGATCAGAAAGCGTTTACGCTTCTATCTATTCTTGGTGCTTTTATGGTGTTTTTTATAGTCCATTTTACAAAAATGCAACTCGACATGGTCATTTTTTCACTAATTATGATCTATTTTCCTGCAGCAATGGGAACAATTTACTTTTTGGTGAGAGTTTTGATACCTAGAGTTAGGGGAGCAAAAGAAAAAAATGATGACCCAGATGAAGAACAGACTGAAGATATCAACCCAACTTTTTTTGCAGGAATCAGTCAGTTCAATTCTCCAAATGAATATGCTAAATATCTAAAATCAATAGCAAACGATGAAAAAAAATTATACAAAATGTTTTCTGCTCAAGTATTTTCGTTAGGTTTAATCAATCAGCGTAAAAACAATAGCCTTCGAAAATCAATGGTATTTTTTGTTACTGCTTTAGTCTCTGAATTATTGATTATCATGTATTTAGCATATCTAAGAGCCTACTCTTATCTTGATGATAGAATCTATCAATTTATTTACGGCATCATATTCATCAGTGTGGTTGCCATAGCTTTAGCACGATATGATGTCATTAGCAAAGTACGAAAGTCACTAAACATATGAGCAAATATATTTATGTTATTCTGCTCAGCTTTTTGATAGGGTGCATACCTCCGTATTCAAGTACACCTGGCCCAAAAGGTGATATTGGTCCAAGAGGCCCAAAAGGAGCTCAAGGTCCAAAAGGCGCCCAAGGCCCAAAAGGAAATAACGGCGAAAGCGTTCCGCCAGAATTATTAAAAGGGTTAGAAAATTTATTAAATAATTCAAATAATGAGACAATTGTAGGTACTCTAGCTTACAGCTTTGGCATTGCACCAAGAATAACTGGCTTTTCCTATTTAACTTCCACAGGTAAAGTTTTTAAACTGGAAAATAAGAACCCTCAAAAATTTGGTAGTGAAATAAAATTAATTACTCAAATATCAACAGATCAAAAATTTGTTTCTTTTGGCCGTACGACATACGGCGATGACATAAAACAACTTTTCACTGCGGTTTCAAAAAATGGTGATATATACATTTCTGAAAAATTAGATTCTTGGACAAAAGTAGTTACCATTCCACTTAGCAATTAATTTTTTAATGATTAACTTTTGATTATGGGTATAATCACAAAGTTTATCGGAGACAAACTTGTCAAAGCTGCTATCAAATCTGGTCATATTCCAGCAGAGACACCTTCCAACGAGGAAGAAAGACTTGAAGACCTAAAACGTTTAAAATTAGTAGAACAAAATATTAATAAAGATAAACGTTATTCTAGTTTCCCAAAGTTAGCCGCTACATTAACGGGCTGCTCTCAGTCAGCAATACACATACTTGATGATGATACCCAACATTGTAAAGTAAGCTATGGTAAAGATTTACCGACAGAAATCATGACGAAAGAAGCGCCAAGACAGCTTGCAATATGTTCTCACGTCCTAAACAACAATTCAAAACCATTAGTAATAAGTGATGTATCAATCGACGAAAGAACAAAACACGCATATGCCTTAGCACCCGGATTTCCTAGATTTTATGCTGGTAGCCCGATTATATCAAAGTCGGGTTTTACACTTGGAACATTTTGTGTTTTTGACGACGAGCCTAAAATTCTTGAGCATTCAAAGATTGATGCATTGCGAATGCTGGCAGACCAATTTATAAATATTTACGAATCATCAAATGAGTTCGCTTCAAATGATATTGGCGCACCTTCTAATTCAGAAAAAATAATTGGAGAATATTATTCTTCGTCAACTATTTTATTTTCAGATTTTGTAGGATTTACAAAAAAAACCGAAGAACTAGACCCTGGCCAATTAATTGAAATTTTAGATTCTTTTTTTAGTGGCTTTGATAAGATTATGGATAGATTTTCTATTAAAAAAATTAAAACCATTGGTGATGCATATATGGCTGCTGGAGGTATTCCTGATCTTAATTCAGATCACGCAGATAGAACTGTTATGGCAGCCATTGAGATGATAAACTATGTAAGGGGAATAAACTTTCAACAAAAAGCGTTAGGAAATGAACCTTGGGAAATTAGAATAGGAGTACATACTGGTCCTATAATCGCCGGAAAAACATCAAGTGAATTCGATATTTGGGGAGATTCTGTTAACATCGCTGCAAGATTAGAAAGCAGCGGAGAAAAGATGCGGGTTAATTGCTCAAAGGAAACAAAGTCACATTTAAAAAACGCCTATAACTTTGAGACAAAGAGCAATGTTGAATTAAAAGGTAAGGGACAAGCGACTACTTTTATTATTAAAGATCAAATCT
>CALKMQ010000018.1 GCA_938092125.1 uncultured bacterium | reverse complement strand
AAGAGAAAAAAATAAACGGCTAAGATAGAACATAATATGATTTTGAAATTTAACTAAGTGGTAAATGTTTGAATCATATGGAAACATTGCTACTTATTTATTTAATAGCTTTGGAATTATTTTGTATGTTAGATTTAATTATTGAAAGTGTTTATAGCGTTTAACCTGGTATCAATGTTTCATAATAGGAGGTAGTTTTATGGAGTATTTTATTTCAGTAGTTAGAGACAATTACATCAATTTTGATGGTCGTGCAAGGCGTAAGGAATTTTGGGCATTTACCTTTTTTTCAAGCATTTTTAGTATCATTGCTTTATTCGTTGATTCTAATCTGGGTTTGAATGATGCAATTGGTTTTAACATAATATATACACTTGTAATTTTATGTCCTTCATTAGCTGTTAGTATTCGTAGAATGCATGATATCAATAAAAGTGGTTGGTGGCTTATGTTATTTATATTTGTTCTTCCGGTCATTTATTTAACGTGCAAGGACAGTGATATCGGCGATAATGACTATGGAAGTTCAGAAAAGTATCCGTATTCAAATGATAGTGAAAATGATTTTATTTTTGATGAAGAGGAATAAGGGTATGATTTTTAAATGCATGAGACCCTGCTTTGCAGGGTTTTTTGTTTAGGGGCAAGATGTTAAAGTATCTTTCATTTTTTATTTTTCAAATGCTCATTATTGAAGTGGCATTTGCTGAAATTATTATAAGAGGAAAAGTCTTTAAACATCAAAACAATGAACCTATTGAAAACGTAAACGTATATACTAATGGTAACAGAGGTACCTCCACAAACAATAAAGGTGAGTTTGTTTTTGAAATCATGCAAGATGATTCAGTTCTTATTTTTGAGCATATAGGATTTAATAAGGTCTCTCAAAAAATTGATCAAAATGAAAGAAATATTTCTGTTTATCTTAAACCTAATATAATTATTCTTTCTGAGCTCAATGTTCTGGGTCAAAATGAAAAGGGTGTCTTTAACGAATTTGAAACGAAAAACATGATGAATAATATTGCAGTGAAAGATGCCTCTTTTAGAACGTACGAAGACATTGGCGATATTCTGATGAATGAAGAATCCGTACTGATTGATGAAAGTTCTCGAGGAGAAAAAACAATTTCAATACGTGGTGCGAGGCAAGAAGAAATGGCTTTTATGTATGACGGTGTACCCATTAATAATGATGGCCGGAAATCGTTAGACCTTTCCCTGTTTTATGCCAGTGGTTTAGAAGAAGTCGAAGTCGTTAAAGGTAATAATGAAAGAGCTCTTGGGGCTTCCGGTACTATTAATTTTGTTCCAAGTGTTTTTTATGCAAATAGTTTTAGTTTTTTTCAACGCTTTGGAACTTATAACACTGGAAACTATAATAGTTCTGTAAGCATGGGAAATAAGTATTTATTTTTTCAAGCAGGTGGAGGTAAAGCAGAATCGAGTCAGTTTTATAAAAATGCGGACAATCCTGATATTTTTCGACAATCTTCTAACCTCTTTATCAACTCGGGACTAAAAGTTTTTTCAAATATAGAATTAAAAATTTCTCATTTAAACAATGAAAGAAAATTTGAGGATTATTATTTATCAGACTCTGCTGGTTCTTCTTATAACATAAATACATTAAAAATTATAACCAATAAGAGTAAATACGGCAATCTTGAATTGTATATTTCAGATCAAATAATTAATGGAAACGAGATTATATCTGGAAAAAAGTTATCCCGCTTAGACCATAAAATCCTTACTGGTTTTAAGTATAGAAAAAATTTAAATAAGGGATATATAATTTTAAATAGCGATCGGTCACAGATAAATGCAGACTGGAAAAATAATGTAGATAATATAAATCTAAGAAGAGAGAAATTTTCATTTTCCGCAGCGATAGGTATTTCACAAAAAAAGACGCATAAAGGGTTTCAGATAAAAGATTTTACGTTAAGCTTAAATTCTAATAATGTTGTAGATAAAAATAACAGTGAAAGTAATTTATTGGAAAATTTAAAATGGCAAGATAGTGGTGCAAACTTCTTTTTCTCAGCTTGGGATCGCCTAGATAATGCTATCGTATATCTATTCGCAAACTTAGGAAATAACTTTCGAATCCCCGGTATTTATGAAAGATATGCTTATGCGTTTCGACCATCTTTATTTAATGATTATTCACTATTAATAGAAAGTAAACTTATGAAAGAATTTGGATTAAAAGTTAACTCTCATGTAAAACAAAATGCTCCAAATTTTAATTCATCAATTTCATATTTTAATTATAGCTATAAAAACAAAATTAAAACTATTCAGTATAGTGGTTCATCTTTGCAATTCCCGCTTAATGATGGCGATGCTTCTATTTCAGGAATTGATATTAAAACAGAAGTGTTTACAATTAAAAAGATGCTTGGGTTTCGGTCTATCTATTCCGTTTATGATTATTCTGACCAGCTATCCTTTTCAATGCAGCCATTAAGTATTTTACGAAATAATATTTTATTTAATTTGGGTTCTTTTCAAGCAAAAATAACATTGAAAAAAGAAGGTAGACGCGTGCTTTCAACTATAAATAGCCTTGGCGAATTAGAAAATAATTATTTATCAGATTATCAGGCGTTAGATGTTCATTTTTCGTACGTTTTTAGTATAGGAGACTACAAAGCAAATGTTGCAATTTTTGGACAGAATTTAAATGATAAATCCCAAGTGCTTCAGGGTATTTCAATTTTTGATAAAAGAGTTTTTATTAGCGTAGGGTTTCAATGGCGATGAATAAGTATTTAATACTTTTTGTTTTAATTTTTTGTTATAGCTGTACATCTAATCCTTTTTGGGAAGATAGGCCTTCAAAAAAAATAAATATACAAGGTTATATTAATACCCAAAGTAATGTTTTCGATGTGCCTGCATTCGTTTTTGTTGAGGATTTAAATATTTCATCATATACAGATACTTCGGGTTTCTTTTCGATTGATTTTCCTAGTTTAGAAATGGAAGATGGTGCTTTTAGTGGTGCTGTTAAAGTGTACTATTACATTCATAATTACAAGCTTGCTCACTCAACCTTATATATAACCAACGGGCGGTTAACAAGCGAACAGATAGACTTTGATGAAAACGGGGTTCTTACTAATACCATAAGTTTAAAAGAACTTGCTTCTTTTGATTTATCAGTTGACAATGTTTGGGATAGGACAAATGGAGATACATTAAAATTAAGTTTAACTATTACTTCAAAAAATCACCCTTTTAGCTATTTTTCTTATGTAGATATTCAATCCAATCCTCGTCAAAATATACCTTCAGGAATTTTGTTAAAATCAAAAATGAACCAAGCTGTTTATTATGATAAAAACAATACTGATTTTTTACAAAAAACTGATATTTTATTAAATGAAACTAAGGTTCTTGATTTTAAAGTAGCGCCTGATGGCTTTTTCCCTTTTATTATTGATGATTATATACTTTTAGATCAACAATTAGTAAAAAGCGGTGAACACGAAATCTTGCCTTATATTCACATAATTCAGGATGATATTCCAGATGAATTATTTGAGAGCATAGGTATTCAAAACGCAGCTACTATCGGAGAAAGTTTTTTAAAAATGCCTATTGAAATAATGAAAGAAACTCTATTAATTCAATAGAATTTATATTTTCGTAAATAATCTATTCTTTCTAACAAACGAATTGCCATAAATTAGGATTCTAAATTTTTAATAAATGGAGATAAAATGGCAGGAAAAGTGATTGAGTATAGTGATCAGAATTTTGATTCAGATGTTTTAGGGTCAGATACCCCCGTTCTAATTGATTTTTGGGCGGTTTGGTGTGGTCCGTGTAAGGCTATTGCTCCAATAGTTGAAGAAATAGCAA
>CALKMQ010000017.1 GCA_938092125.1 uncultured bacterium | reverse complement strand
CCAACGATAAGAGACAATAATGTGATAAAATATCCCGTACCTCCTATGGCAAGTTTTAATTTGTTGTACTGCGCCTCGAATGCTTTTGTTTTATTGATGGCAAAGTCACTTTTTTCACTTGGCTTAAGTCCACGTATTTGCCTCATGATACCCGTGATTTCATCATAACCGTCCTCAATTTTTTGTTCTGAAACTTTTACACTTAGGCGCATCCAACCACGTTTCGAAAAAATTCTATTGTAAGCTCCTAAAGGAAGTATGGCTTGATTATCAACACTAAATAAGCCTAAGAACTTTCCTTGCTTTTCCAGTACACCAATAACTCTAAATTTTACATTATCAATTTTTATATATTTGCCTATCGGGTTCTCAAAACCAAAAAAAGCTTCTTTTAAACCATATCCAATAATTGTAACTCTAGAACCATTTCTGTCCTCGCTTAAAGAAAAAAATCGCCCCAAATCCAAATCGGTACTAATTGTTTCCATATACTCTTCATTGGTACCAAATATTTCCGTTCGCGTCTCTTTATCTTCATGTGATAAAGATGCTGTTCGCTGCATCACCGGCGACACCGCTAGAGCGTGCTTCGATAAATTTTTAATTTTATCTACATATTCTGACCTCATCCTTGGCCTGTTCTTTACTTCCCACCACTCCATATCACTAAACCATTCATAGCGACTGACATATAAAATATCTTTACCCAGCCACGACATGCTGTTCTCAAATGAACGATCTAATCCAGAAATAAGTGTACCCATTAGTGTCACGGATAAAACACCAATTATAATACCTAGTGCAGTTAGTAACGATTTTGTTTTATTTGCAAAAACAGCAGCTAGCGAAATTTTTAAGTTTTCATAAAATAAAGAAATCAATTTTTTACAACTATTTCATCTTTAACAATTTTACCATCTAATAATCGCACTATACGATTAGAGTGTTTCGCAATATCATCTTCATGTGTTACTAAGATTATTGTATTCCCATTTCTATGCAAGTCATCAAAAATTTTCATTATTTCATGCCCACTTTTCGAATCAAGGTTACCAGTTGGCTCATCAGCAAGGATAATGGAAGGATTATTTACAAGCGCCCTAGCAATTGCCACCCGCTGTCTCTGACCTCCGGATAATTCATTCGGGCGATGGTGCATTCTATCTTCAAGTCCAACACTTATTAAGGCGTCAGAAGCCATTTTTAATCTTTTTTCTTTTTTTATATTTGCGTAGATGAGCGGGATTTCGACATTGTGTAAAGCGCTTGCTTTTGGCAGGAGGTTAAAGGTCTGAAATACAAATCCAATTTTACGATTTCTTATTGAAGCTAATTGACTATCATTCATTATATGAACTTTTTCGCCTTCGAATTCATATAACCCCGAGCTAGGAGAATCTAGACAGCCAATCATATTCATCATTGTAGATTTTCCAGACCCAGATGGACCCATTATTGCCATGTATTCATTATTATTAATTTTTAAGTCAACGCCATCAAGTGCTCGAACTTCTTCACCGCCTACATTATAAATCTTGTAAATATCTTTTAAACCAATTAATTCCATTACTTATAAACTTTTTATAAGAACTCTAAACTTATCAATTAATTGGAAGGTGAATCTTGTTTGTATGATACTTTCATACCATGTTGTAGCTCTTTGCTTAATACCCTATACCTACCTGTCACAATTAAATTTCCACTTGCTACACCAGACTGAACAGAATAGTAATCTTCGCTAGAAAGACCGACACTAACAGGTTTTACTATTGCATACTTTTCACCATTAGATACTTTTTCTCCATCAAAAACATCTACAAGAACAAATACAACATCGATGCTTTCTTCAATATTAGAATACTCTTCATCATCCCAGTCTTTTTCTTCCTGATTATCCTTATTAATCTCTTCAAAATTCTTAGGTCTTGAAACAAGAGATTGAATTGGAATAGAAATCGTATTTTTGATTGTTTGAGAAATAATGTTTACAGTACTGCTCATCCCTGGCCTAATTTTTTCAGGTGGATACAAGATTTTGACCTTTACTTTAAAGTTTGTTACTTGTTGCTGGCCGCCCATATTTAAATTTTGAGCTGTATGAGCAATTTCACTTACCAACCCATAAAAAAGAGTATCTGGGAAAGCATCAATTTCAATTTCAGTTGTATCGCCTACATCTATTGTAACAACATCATTTTCATTTACATCAACCAATACCTCCATATAGCCAAGGTCTGCTATTGTCATTAGGACTCCGGGGTTAAACATACCACCCAGAGCCATTTCGCCTTCTTCTTTTGAGAGACTTGTAACTATGCCATATTTAGGTGCTACTAATTTTGTCTTAGAAAGTTCGTCTTCTCTAGAAAGTAAAGCTGCTCTAGCCTGCTCTACCTGACTGGAAGCTAATTCATATGATGCTTCAATTTGTTCGAGCTCCTGCTTTGAAATCAATTTTTGACTAAATAAAGTTTTAGTTCTGTCTAATTGTGATTTAATATTTTTTAGATTTGCTTTCGAGGATCTAACCTGAGAAAAAGCTTGGTCATAGGCAGCTTGATATTGTTTTTTATCAATACTAATAAGATGTTGTCCCGGGTTTACAGTATCTCCCTCAAGCACTGTAATATTTGTAATCCATCCTGAAACCATTGAAGTAATTTGAACTTCTTCTTCTGGTTGAATAGTTCCACTAGCATTCACCTTATGAACAATATCTCGCTTTTCAACAAATTCTGCTGTAACAGTAGGCATGTCATCGGATTTATAATATTTTAAATAAAAGCCAATAATTAGGAGGAAAATTGCCACTAATGGCACCCAAACAGTTTTTTTCTTTATTACTTCTAACATTATTTTATTTCTTCTTCTTTAGTTTGATATTCTAAATCTAACATTCCCAATAAAGCCTTAAGTCTCATTTCTTGTATTCTTGCATCATGAACTGTATTTATAAGAGTTGAATTAGA
>CALKMQ010000016.1 GCA_938092125.1 uncultured bacterium | reverse complement strand
TGTAGCTTCTTCAATTTCAAATAAATTCTCACCAACAACCCAGCCATCTTCCAAAGCTTTATTCCAACTAGCTCCCTTTCTTAATCCAAGAATCACATTAAATCCTTGATCTCGCATATTTAATCCTTGGCCTCGACCTTGAGGACCATAACCAAGAATGGTAGTTACTTTTTTTCCCAAAATAGTTTTACATTTTTCAATTGGGAAGTCAGATCTTTCAATAATTTCTTCTTTGTACCCATTTATATCTATTCGTTTCATTTTTTAATTTTTCCTATTTATTTGGGTTCAGATTTTACAAGAACCGGCTTATTCTTTTTTTGATTGCCGGATATCATCGCCATCTTCCCTGAACGTAAAAGTTCTAAAATATTAAATTTCTTTAAAAAGCCTATACTTTTTTCAACTGTAAGTTCGTTTCCAGATAATTCCAATATCATTGAATCTGGTTCATGATCTAAAACTCTGCAATTACCTTTTGCTACTAAGTCTTCAATTTCTTTGAAATCATCAGGCTTAATTGATATCTTTACTAATGCATGCTCTCGAATATGGCAGTTTTCATTAGAAGCATCAACAACGTCATAGACATCAACCAGTTTTTTTAAATTATTATATATAGTTTTTCTTTTAGCTTTATTTGGTTCATTTACAACCAAGGTCATTCTTGTAATACCATTTTTTTCAGTTCTTCCAGCTACAATACTATCAATATTAAAATTTCTTCTTCTAACCAAACTAGCTATACGATTTAAAACACCTGGCTCATCTTGCATGAATAAAATTAATGTTTGTTTCATAAACGGTCTCCCTACATTTCTGCGTCTTTAAATTGTTCATGGACAGGGCGACTTATCATCTGATCAAGATCTGCACCAGCTGCTACCATAGGATAAACCATATCGTGTTGCTCCACAACAAACTCTATTAGAACTGGCCCCTTGATATTTTGTGCCTCTTTCATAGTATCTGAAATTTCTGTACGCGATTTAACTCTAAAACCCTTCATACCATAAGCTTCTGATAATTTTACATAATCAGGACTACTAATAGGTGTTTCACTATACCTGGAATCGTAAAATAATTGTTGCCATTGTCTAACCATACCTAAATAACCATTATTAATAATAGCAATTTTAATATTTGAATTTTCTTGAACTGCAGTCGCTAGTTCTGTTATAGTCATTTGAATACTACCATCCCCAACTATAACCCAGATATCTTTGTCACGGTTAGAGAAACTTGCACCTATGGCTGCTGGCAAACTAAACCCCATAGTTCCTAGACCACCTGAAGTAAGCAATGTGTTTGGTTCATCATGCTTGTAGTACTGAGCTTCAAGCATTTGATGTTGGCCTACATCTGAAACAACAATAGCATCGCCATTTGTTTCTTTCCAAATGTCACTTATTACTTGGGCCCCATAGAGCATTTCAGTATTCATATTTATTATATCTCTAGATTGAGATTCTTTACGCCAATCTTCAATCTTATCAGTCCAAGAACTATTTTGCCGCTTTTTTAAAAGAGGTATTAGTTTTGAAAGAATTAATTTTAAGTCTCCAATGAGAGCAACGTCAACAGGAACATTTTTATTAATTTCTGATGGGTCGATTTCAATATGGATTTTCTTTGATTCAAGTGAATAGGTTTTTGTATTCCCTGTAACTCTATCATCAAACCTCATCCCACAAGCAATCAGTAAATCGGCTTTTTGAATAGCATTATTTGCAGCAAACTCTCCATGCATCCCCATCATACCCATATTTAAATGATGGCTTGCAGGAACGGCACCTGAGCCTAAAAGAGTCCAACTAGAAGGGATATTTCCTTTTTCAGATAATTCAATGACTTCCTTTGAAGCACCCGACAATAGAATGCCATGACCTGCCAAAATTACTGGCCTTTTTGATTCGGAAATTAAACTCGCCGCTTGCTCAAGACTATTTAAGTCAATATCACTAATTACTGGATTTTCACCTGGTAGAAGTATTGGCTCCTCTGGATAAATAAAGTCGAATTCTTCAGCTTGCAAGTCTTTAGGTATATCAACTAATACGGGACCGGGCCTTCCTGATCTGGCAATAGCAAATGCTTCTTTAATTGTTCTTGCAAGGTTTTCAATTTCCATTACTAGATAGCTATGTTTTGTTAAAGGTATCACTGCTCCCGAAATATCCATTTCTTGAAAGGCATCGCTTCCAATAGCTGGTCTTGGTACCTGCCCAGTAATACAAACAATTGGGATCGAATCCATCATTGCTGTTGCAAGGCCAGTGACCATGTTCGCGGCTCCAGGACCCGATGTTGCCATTGCAACTCCAACTTTTCCTGATGAACGAGCATAGCCATCTGCCATATGTGTAGCTCCCTGTTCATGCCTAGTTAATACATGGTGAACTTTATCACTATACTTTCCAAGCGCATCATATGTTGGTAATATTGCGCCGCCAGGATAACCAAATACAACATTGACTCCTTCACGAATTAAACATTCCCAAATTATTTCAGCTCCGGTTAATCTTACTTTACCCATATTGTTCTCATCTTATCATTTTAAAATAGCACCGGTATCAGCAGAAGTAACCATCCTAGCATATCTGCCTAAATAACCAGTAGTAATTTTTGGTTCAAACTCATTTAAATTTTTCATCCGATTTTCGTATGTACGTTTATCGATTATTAAATTAATCGATCGATTTTTAATGTCAATTTCTATTTGATCTTTTTCTTCAATTATTGCAATTGGTCCTCCAGAAGCAGCTTCTGGAGAAATATGACCTATACATGCTCCTCTAGTACCGCCTGAAAACCTGCCATCTGTTATTAGTGCAACTTTAGAACCTAAACCCATACCCATAATTGCACTCGTTGGTGCAAGCATTTCTGGCATCCCTGGACCACCTTTAGGACCCTCATACCTTATAACGACTACATCTCCTTCTTCGACTTCACCTCTCAATATACCTTGTTGTGCATCATCTTGAGATTCATAAATCCTTGCAGGGCCTTTAAACAAGATCATATTTTTATCAACAGCAGCTGTTTTGACAATAGAACCTTTGGGTGCTATGTTACCATATAAAACAGCTAGCCCACCCTCATCAGAAAACGCTTTTTCAATTGTTCTTATTACATCATTATTTAAATTTTCTGCGTCCTTAATTGTTTCACCTAATGTTTTTCCAGTCACAGTT
>CALKMQ010000015.1 GCA_938092125.1 uncultured bacterium | reverse complement strand
TAGAAGAGTTATGGAAAGGTGATTAGAAAATGAGCAATGATTTAGTAAAAGATTCTTATGACATCCAAGATATAATTAAAATTTTACCTCATCGATATCCTTTTGTTTTAATTGATAGAATTGATGAAGTAAAACAGGGTGAATATGTTAACGCTATTAAAAACGTTACGATTAATGAGCCTTTTTTTCAAGGTCATTTCCCAGGTCAACCTGTTATGCCAGGAGTTCTTTCTTTAGAATCGATGGCACAAGCTACCGCTTTTTTAATGTTACATGAATTAGATGATCCCCTTAAAAAAAATATGTTTATATCTGGTGTTGATAAAGTTCGTTATAGGCGCTTAATCGTTCCTGGGGATACTCTACATATTAATATTAAACTAGTTTCAAAAAAACTCACTCTATATAAGTTTGATGGCACAATCAAAATTGATAATCAGCTTGCGGTGCAAGCAAAAATATTTTCGAATTTAGTTGACCGCGTAGAGGTTTAATATTTCAAATAGTATTCATTCTACGGCTATTGTAGATGCAAGCTCAAAACTTGGAAACAATGTTATTGTTGGGGCTTATACTGTTATAGAACCAGGTGTCTCTATTGGTGATGGGACATTTGTCGGAAACCATGTAACAATATCAGAAGGGTCTAAAATAGGGAATGATTGTAAAATCTTTCATTCCTCTTCAATTGGTGCAATACCGCAAGATCTAAAATATGGAAACGAAAAGACTTTTGTTTCAATTGGCGATAGGACAATCATTAGAGAATTTGTGACGATAAATAAAGGTACTTCTGCATCGGGTAGAACATTAGTTGGTTCTGATTGTCTATTAATGGCCTCAGTTCATGTAGCTCATGATTGTACGGTTGGTAATAATGTTATTATGTCGAATTTGACAACCCTAGGCGGTCACGTGAATGTAGAAAATTGGGCTATATTGAGTGGTGGAGTTTTAGTTCATCAGTTTTGCAATGTGGGTGAACATGCATTTGTTGGTGCTAGTGGATTAGTAACTCAAGACGTCCCTCCCTTTATTTTAGCTGCTGGAACGCCTCTAGAGTATAGTGGTATTAATAGCGTTGGATTAAAAAGGAGGGGGTTCTTATCAGAAAAGAGGAAAGAAATAAAAAGTATTTATAAAACCTATTTTCGTTCAAAAAATAATCGTAGAGAAAATTTAAGAAAAATAGAGCAAGAACTAATAGATTCTGAGCTAGCAAAAAAGATTCTTAATTTTATTGAAAACAGTGACAGAGGAATTATTTAAGAAAATGAAACTTATACTTGGGCTTGGTTATTTTTTATTAAGCTTTTCTTATAGCCAGAGTTTAGATTTTAGGTATAGTAATATTGATAAAGAGAGTCTTCATGCTTATGCTATAAAAGTTGCAAGTTCCTCAACATTGTGGCTTTCTGAGCAAATTAATACCCCAAGAACAAATAGATATAGACTATTTGTTAAATATGGCCAATCATTAATTTTAAAAGAGATAAATAACAAAAAGTGGATTTTACCAAATCTTGAGCTTGGAGTTAAACCAACAGATAACTTATTGTTATCTGGAAAGTTTTTTGGGTTGCATCTAGATAAAGATGCTCCACAAATTATTGGAGGAGGCGTTCATTATATTACTGGAGAGAATAATAATTGGACTATCTCTTTTCAAAAATCAGCAATTAATGGTTTAAATGATTTTAGATTAGTCTCAACTTCATTCAATATTAAAAAGTTAGTTCACCAATCATTTTTTGATATGTATGTTGATTTTGGATCGAATTATTACATTAATAATTCATATAACAACTCAGTTGACCTCCCAAAAAAAATTGAACGAGACTTAAATCATATTGGTCTTCTTTTCATGATTCCATTTAACAGTTTAAATATTTTGATATCATCTAAAGTAAGTTTTGAAAATCATTTAATGCAAGCTGCTTTAATTAAAGGGTTTTAATTTTGAAAAAAATATCAATACTTGGTTCCACGGGCTCAATAGGCGTAAATGCATTGAACGTGATTAGAAAAATATCAGAAAAATTTCAAGTGATGCATCTAACCGGAAATATGAATGCAGAAAAGATGATAGCTCAGGGTAAAGAATTTCTTCCTGTTTCAATAACTATGGTAGATGTTCAAGCTGCTGAGATAGTTGAAAAAGCGCTGAAAGGATTAAGCATAGAAATTTACTCTGGAAGAGACAAGTTATTAGATTTAGCTGGGGATAAGAATGTCGATCTTTTATTGAATGCATTAGTTGGCGCATCAGGCATGGAGCCTACATTGAAAGCTTTAGAGAATGGTGTTGATGTCGCTCTTTCAAACAAAGAAAGCTTGGTTGTCGCTGGCGACATTATTTATAGTGCTATGAAAAAATCTGGAGCGAATTTATTTCCAGTTGATAGTGAGCATTCTGCGATATGGCAGTGCTTATTTGGAGAGGTTAAAGAAGATATTGAAAAAATAATTCTCACTGGAAGCGGTGGGCCTTTTAGAACTCGGGCTATTGATAGTTTTTCAGCAGTGACCAGATCTGATGCTTTGAATCATCCTAATTGGGAAATGGGTCAAAAAATAACAATTGATTCAGCCACAATGATGAATAAAGGTCTTGAGGTAATAGAAGCATATTGGTTATTTAATTTAGAAATATCTCAAATTGAAATTATAGTCCATCCTCAATCAATTATTCATTCGATGGTGCAATTTAAGGATGGCTCAATTAAAGCACAGTTAGGTGTTCCAGATATGAAAATTCCGATACAATATGCTTTAACATACCCCAGGCATTTACCCTCAAAATGGGAAAGATTAGATTTTAAAACAATTGGAGACTTAACATTTGAAGCCCCAAATTTTGAAAGGTTCCCATGTATTAAATTAGCTTATGATGTCTTAAAGAAAATGGGAACAGCTCCAGCAGTTTTGAACTTTGCTAATGATTATTGTGTTTACAGGTTTTTAAGAGAAGAAATCAAATTTACAGATATACCTAGAATCATTGAAGCTGCTGTAGAAAATCATTCCTGGCTCAAAAACCCCAAACTAGAAGACATTAAGAATTTGGATTATTGGACAAAAGTTTTCGTAAACAACTTTGATTAATTTGGGACAATTCAATTAGATTTGTATATAAATAAACAATTATTATGATATTCATTTGGTCAACCGCTTTAGTTATTGGAATTCTTGTATTCGTGCATGAACTAGGTCATTATCTAGCTGCTAGATCAGTTGGTGTTAGAGTAGAAAAATTCTCTATTGGGTTTCCACCAAGATTTTTCACTGTAACATCAGTAAATGGTGGTTTTGACGTAACATTTTTTTTCTTTCGCTTTTTTGAAGGTAGTTTAAAATGGATGCCTATTTTTAATACAAAAATAGAGATTGAAAATCGAAAGGGTACAAATACTGAATACGTAGTTGCACTAATACCTTTAGGGGGGTATGTGAAAATGGCTGGATCACTAGATGAAAGCTTTGAT
>CALKMQ010000014.1 GCA_938092125.1 uncultured bacterium | reverse complement strand
TTTTTATAATTTGGACCAAATATAGTAGGAATACCTGCAATTGCAGGTTCCATTAGATTGTGGACGCCAGAAGAAAAGCCACCACCAATATATGCAAGTTTGGATTTCCAATATAATTCAGACAAAATACCAACAGTATTCACTATCGTAACTTTTGAACCAACGCTGTCAATATCATTTAATGATTCTATTATTTTTACACTCAGATTATTTCTTTTAAATAGATTACTTAGATATCTATTTTCTTGCTTGCTAGGCTCATGCGAAGCCCAAATAATTTTTATATCATTAAATTCTTTAATAAATGAAATTATTGGCGACAAAAACATGTTGCGATCTTCTTTGTGCATACTAGAAAGAATAAATATATTCTCTCTTTTTTCAATTTTAACTTTATCTGCAGCATTAATTTTACCAGAGCTGTTAATTACCTGGTCAAATCTAGGGTTTCCAGTAACTATTATATTTTTTGTATTTGATAAACTGACATATTTTTCGATAGAAATTAAATCATCTTGATCAATCACAAATATTTTTGTAAACCAAGAATAGATCGGCTTGTAAAAATAGTAGGTGAACGAGAATTTATTATTAAAATAATTTTTGGTTTGAGCTCCAAATAAAAATGTTTTAATTGATCTTCTTTTCGCAACCCATAAAAAGTTAAACCATAAATCATTATTTGCTAATACTATAGCAGTTGGGTTCACAATATCAAACACAGAATTAATCGTCGAATAGAAATCAAATGGCATAAAAATTTTACAATCTATATTTTGATTATGAGTATTGAAATATCCGCTTGGTGAAAAGAAGCTAACTAAAATCGTTGTATTTTTATTTTTATTTTTCAAATTATTAATTATTGGTTCAGCCTGCAAATACTCACCATAAGAAGAGCAGTGAAACCACATAATATTAGTATATATTTTATTTTTATTAAAGTATTGCTTTAAATATTTAACTACTCCAATTCGCCCTGCAAACCCTTTCCTGATTTTTTTATTAAATATTGAAAGTATAAGGATTGTAAATAAAAAAGCAGGGTACAAAAATATATTATAGATGATAAACAATACTATATTCATTCTATAATCTTTCAAGAACTGATTTAACAGCAGTTTCAGAAGAAATTAAATTCATACAATGCTGGCTAGACCTATAACAACTTTTTTTACCATTTTGAGAGCACGGACGACACCATAAATCTTTCTCAATATTTTTGGAAGAAGATAAAGAAACACCGCCCCCTGTCTCTTTAGTTGTAGGACCTAAAATCATATTAACAGATTTTCCGAGAGCTTCTGCTATATGTACCAAGCCTGTATCACTACCTAGAACCGTATCTGATAAGGATAATATGGACATTGCCTGTCTTAGATTTGTCTTGCCAGTCAAATTAACTACTTGATTATTTATTTTTTCAATCTCATAATTAATTTTATCTTTCTCGCCTCCTAGCAAAACAACGCTTTTTTTAGATCTAGATATTATTTTTGTTATTGCCTTGCTATATTTTGCTATTCCCCATTGTTTTTGAGGCCAAGCGGCACCAGGCACGATTGCAATAAACCGACCTTCGACATTATTTTTTTTTAGAAAACCAATTGCATTTTTTTGTTCTAAATCGCTAACACTTAAATAAGTCCCTGGGAATTCTATATTTTTATTTTCTTCTAAGCAATTGTGATACATGTAAGTAGCAGAAAAATTTGAGGGAAACATGTTTATATGAAATTGAAAAAGGACGAGCCTCTTAAACCTAGGCTTCTTAACTCTTGAGATAATTCGGCGGATGCCTTTAGTAATTAGTCTAGATCTAATAGAGCCATGTAAATCGAAAATCCTATTATAATTTGACGATTTTATGAATTTATTTAACTCTAACAAATCTTTTAAGCTTGAGTTGCTATTTAGCTCAATAACTCTATCAATTTTTGGATGAAATTCTAAAATTGAAGAGAATTTATCTAATGTTAAGTAGTGAATTTCAAAATTAGGAAAAGTTTTTTTTAAGGTAGCAATAAAAGATGTTGTAAGTACAATATCACCGATTGAACTAAAACGAATAACTAGAATTTTTCCAGAGGCAGCCACTTTAAATTTTACGCTTGATATTAAATGAGACCAATCGGGTTAGCGATTTCTTTATTTCTGAATCTTCATACCCTTTAATGGCATCAATTGCTTTTTCCGAAAACTCATTAAGTTTATCATTTGCATATCTAAAACCACCTGATTCTGAAATCATTTCATTAATATCTTTTAAATTTGTTTTTGTTTTTTTCTTAGATCGAACAAGCGATTTTAATTTTTTATTTTGTGCTTTTGTTGAGTTTTCCAACGAAAAAATTAGCGGCAATGTAATCATATTTTTTTTCACATCCCCGCCAGCATCTTTTCCTGTCTGGCTTTCTGATCCTAAAAAATCAAAAAGATCATCTTTAATTTGAAAAGCCATCCCAAGATTATCTCCATATAAAAAAGTAGCTTTTCTATCTGCCTCCTCATTGGTCGTAGTGATAGCTCCAAGTTCGCAACTCGCTGATATTAAAGAAGCAGTTTTTTGATTAATCATCTCATAATAAAATTCTTTAGACATATTTCGAGTTAAACTTTTTTCAATTTGCATGATTTCGCCAGCACTCAATTTTTCTGCAGTCTTTGAAATTAGGTCTAATGCATCAAAATTTTTTAAATTGACCATATTAATTAGCGCTTTAGCTAAAATAAAATCTCCCATCAATACGGATATTTTGTTTTTCCATATTTGTTTTACAGATGGTTTTCCCCGTCTCATTTTGCCATCATCTACAATATCGTCATGAATCAATGTCGCAACATGTAATAATTCCATCATAGCAGCAGCTCTGTAAGAGTGAATAGTGGGCTCACTACATAACCTAGCACAGAGCAGAGTCAAAATAGGTCGAATAGCCTTCCCTCTGTTCTTGACTAGATAACCAGAAATAGAGTTGATGAGCTTCACATCTGAATCCAAAGCATTTTTGAATTCTTTATGAAACTCAATAATATCTTTTTCGATAGGTAATTTTATTTTATCTAATTCATTCATTTTCTAATATAAAATTTAACTATGTATTGCCCGTAAAACCTTTGGTCTTATTTACCATCCAGGACACTCCAATACTGAGTTCAAACAAAATAATAAGTGGAAAAGCCATTACCACCATACTTACAGGATCAGGTGGCGTAATAAAAGAAGACACTATAAAAATAGCTACAACAGAGTGTCTCCTGTAGTGTCTCATGAATGCTGGAGTCAAAACACCAATTGTTGATAATAAAAAAGAAATTACTGGCAACTGAAAAACAATACCACACCCTAGTAGAAGCCAGGTAATAAAGCTAAAATAATGGTTGATAGAAAAATTATTTAAAATATTTTCTCCTGAAAGTCCAGCAAAAAAGTTTAAGCAATATGGTATTAGTATCTCGTAACTAAAAACAATACCTGAACAAAAAGAAAAAAATGAAAATACAACCAGTGGTAAAACAAAACCTTTTTCATTTGCGTAAAGACCTGGAGCAATAAATTTCCATATTTGGTAGGTTATAACAGGTACCGAAATGACCAATCCACCGATAAAGGCTATAGTCCATTTAATAATAAACATTCCTTGAACTGACAATACCTGCAAGTTTATAGGATTATTAGTATTTATATTTTCTAAGGGCCTTAAAAGTAGAGCAAGTATAAAATCGATAAAAAAGAAAGTAATAACACCACCCAAAATCACGGATGAAATTGTTTTAATTATTCTCCATCTTAATTCTTCAAGATGATCAATAAAACTCATAGACTTTTGGTCAGATTTCACTTTGATGCCTAACTAAAGTTTGAAATTAACTTGTTTACAACTGCACTTGGTGGAGTTTCAATGGAATTGATTGATTCAGTAATTTTTTTAAATAATTTTTCTCTATTCTCAGTCCAAAATTCTTTTTCCAATCTTTCAGATATAGTATCTTGAATTCTATTTTTATACTTTTCTAAACGACGATTTTTAAACTTTCCATTTTTTTTAAAATCATTAATATCTAAAAGTACTTTATCGAGAACGTCTGCCACTCCATCTCCTGTACTAGCCGTAGTGCTCATTACTGAGGGAATAAAACTATTAGGCTTGCTAAAGCTATGTAATGAGTCCGATAAAGTTCTCTCAATACGCTTAGAACCAGGCCTATCAGCTTTATTTACAATAAAAATATCTGCTATTTCAATTATTCCTGCCTTCATTAATTGTACCTCGTCACCCGATTCAGGGACAAGTACTACGACAGTAAAGTCAGCAGCATTTACAATATCATGTTCTGCCTGCCCTACGCCGACAGTTTCATATATGATAATGTCTTTACCACTTGCCGCTAGGACATCACCTGTTTCTCGAGCTTTTCTGCATAAGCCTCCAAGGTCACCTCGATTACCCATACTCCTTATATAAACATTATTATTTTCTGAATATTTACTCATTCTGACTCGGTCTCCTAACAGCGCTCCCCCACTAAAAGGACTACTAGGGTCTATAGCAACCACACCGACAGAAAGATTTTTAGATAAAAATAATGAAACAAATTTATCAACCAAGGTGCTTTTACCAGCTCCTGGGGGACCAGTAACCCCTATACGTATTGATTCACTAGAATTTTTATAAATCTGATCGTAAAAAGTAGATACACTTTTATCATCGTTCTCAATCATGGAAATAGCACGCGAGATTGTCACATGATTATTATTCAGTATATCCTTATAATTAAACTTTTTCATTCTTTAGCAATACTCATTTTTATCTAATTTTAAGTTAAAACCTTTTTAATATACTTAAATTTATTAAAAATCGCTCATTGACTACAAAAACCATTCTATGTTAATTTTAGAGGCTTTAATAAAAAGGAAAGTTAAATAATGGATAGACATCCACAACAAATTAAACGAGAACGTCAAGATATTAAAAGAAGAGCTAGAAATATTTCTAGTATGTCTAGATTACGTACGCAAATTAAAAGAGTTTTAGAATCTACTGATAAAGAAAAGGCACAGATTGAGTATACTACAGCTGTTAGCTACATTGATAAAGCAGCTGGGAAAGGTCTGATTCATAAAAATACGGCGGGTCGTAGAAAATCCAAAATTACTCGTCATTTGAATTCATTAAAGTAGAGTTCTCTATCTTTCTGAAGGCGAATAATTAGGAGCCTCTTTCACAATTCTTACTTCATGAGGGTGACTTTCTCTTACACCAGCTGATGTAATTTCAATAAATTCAGATTTTTGAGCAAATTCACCAATATTTCTGGAGCCACAATAACCCATTGCTGATCTGATACCGCCAGTTAGTTGGTGTATAGTATTCTTCACTGGGCCACGAAACGGCACCATTCCTTCAATACCTTCAGGTACTAACTTTTTATTATCCGTCTCTTCCTGAAAGTATCGATCACCGCTTCCTTCTTCCATAGCTCCTATTGAGCCCATACCTCTAAAAGTTTTATACTGTCTTCCTTCATACAATATAGTCTCTCCTGGACTTTCATCCATACCAGCTAAAACACTTCCTAACATGATTGTATCCGCACCAGCAGCCAGCGCCTTTGCAATATCTCCGCTATACCTCAGTCCACCATCAGCAATTATAGGAATGTTTGCCTTCTTTGCTACATTTACGGCATCAAGAATAGCAGTTAATTGGGGAACTCCGACACCTGCAACTACTCTTGTAGTGCAGCTAGCGCCAGCACCAATTCCTACTTTAACACAATCAACACCAACATCCATAAGTGCTTCCGCTCCATAACCTGTAGCTACATTACCAGCGATGATAGAGATATTGGAGTGTTGTGCTTTTAACTGGGAGATAGTATCAATTACACCTCTTGAGTGCCCATGTGCAGTATCAACAACAATTGCATCGACTTCTGCATTTATCAGTTCTTTTACTCTCTCGATTGTATCGCCAGCCACTCCGACAGCCGCGCCTACTCTTAATCTTCCGTTATTATCTTTACAAGCGGCTGGGTATTGCTGCTTCTTGTTTATATCCTTGACAGTTATAAGTCCTGCTAAGTCTCCTGTGTCATTTACAACTAATAACTTTTCAATTCTATGTTTGTGCAATAATTCTTCAGCATCTTCTAAAGAGGTATCTAACGGTACAGTAATTAAATTTTCTGAAGTCATGCATGCTGAAACTTCCATATTCCCATCAATCTGAAAACGAATATCTCTATTGGTGATAATACCTACTAATTTATCTTCTTTAACAACGGGCAAACCACTTATTCTAAATTCAGACATAATCTTTTTAGCATCATTTATGTTTTGATTAGGTCTTACTGTAACAGGCTTTAAAATCATACCACTTTCTGATCGTTTAACCTTGTCAACCATGGACTTTTGAGATTCAATCGAACAATTTTTATGTATAACACCGAGTCCACCTTCTCTTGCCATCGCAATTGCCATTGCCTCCTCAGTTACAGTATCCATCGCGGCACTAATAATTGGAATATTTAATTTAATATTATTTGTTAATCTAGTTTTAAGATTAGTATCCTTTGGCAATACTTTTGATTTTTGTGGTACTAGTAAGACATCATCAAATGTATAACCTTTCCTAAATTTTATTTTGTTTTCCATATGCTACTCCAATAATCCTTTACTCTTAAGTTTCTTAAATATTTTTCCATTTTCAATCATGGCTTTTAGCTTATTTATTTCTTTCGTTAACGAACGGTCGCCTTTTTTTGCTTTAATTATATCTTGAATATTTTTTAATAAAAAGCTAGTACCTTTTCCTGGCTTCAATTTTGAATGATAAAGGGTAAATGAAGCACCAGCTATAAGCAACTCTATTGCTAGTATGTTAAGTACATTTTTTTGAATTGTTAGTAGTTTAGAACCAGCCCATGGAGCCATACTTACATGGTCTTCTTGACCACCTGAGGTAGGTAAAGAGTCTACACTAGCAGGATGTGCTAAAGTCTTATTTTCAGAAGTAAGCGCGGACGCAGTTACA
This sequence comes from uncultured bacterium, assembly GCA_938092125.1. Taxonomy (GTDB): domain Bacteria; phylum Fidelibacterota; class Marinisomatia; order Marinisomatales; family UBA1611; genus TMED80. The sequence goes on along the minus strand of CALKMQ010000014.1, from coordinate 3,672 downwards.
TGAGCAATCATGTAACCTGATTCTATTCCAGGATTTTTAGTAAGAAAAGGTTGAATTCTCCCCCCTGCACCTTTCATAAAATAATGTATTCTTCTTTCAGAAATAGCTCCAATTTCTGCTATTGCTATGCTTAAATGATCTAATGCTATTGCTACATGCTCAGCATGGAAATGACCTGAGAAGCCAATGTCACCATTGCTCAAAATTAAAGGGTTATCACTTACGCTATTAATTTCGTTATTAATAGTCTCGGATGATTGAACGATTGCATCTCTGCATGCACCATGAATATGCGGAATACATCTGAAACTATAAGGATCTTGAACGACATCACAATTTTTGTGAGAGCTTACTATTTCACTTCCAGCTGTCATCTTCCAAACATTACTAGCAGAAATAATTTGACCTTTGTGCTTCTTAAGTTTATGAATAGCAGACTTAAATGTGTTTCTGCTTGCTAAACTTGTTTCTACAGATAAAGCACTTATACTGTCAGCAGCATCAAGAATATTAAATCCACTAACTAAGGCTTTAACAGCAATTGCTGTAGAAAATTGAGTACCATTTACTAAACTAATACCATCTTTTTGATGTAATGCTAGTGGGTCAATTTTCATTTTTTTTAAAACAATTTTTGAAGAAATAGCTTTTCCGTCTTTAATGATTTGACCTTCACCAATAATCGAACTAGCGATGTGCGCTAATTGAGCTAAATCACCACTTGCGCCTACGGAACCTTTTTCAGGAACAGCTGGAATTAAATCATTATTTAAAAATTGAACCAGTTTTCTTACTGTTTCCGGATGCACGCCGCTATGGCCATGAGAATAAGTCAATACTTTTAAAGCCATGACCACTCTTACGATTCCAATATCAAGATAATCCCCTATACCTGATGAGTGACTACGAACCAAGTTTAATTGCAATTTTTCTTGATCTGCTTCATCAATTTTTATATTACTCAATTTCCCGAATCCAGTGTTTACGCCGTAAACTATTTTACCGGATGCGAGAATCTTTAGTAATTGTTGATAAGAATTTTTTACTTTTTTTGGAATGGATCGATCTAATACTACTTTTAATGGACCATCAAGCAATGGGGAAAAATCTTCAAAAGTAAATGTCTTTTTAGTAATACGAAGGGTCGACATAAAATAATTTAGACTGAAGTGAACATGTATTACAAAGAATTAACCTTTGGAAAAAAGACTAACGAATTGAATGATAATCTGTAAAAATTTCTGGATCAGTTGGTATACTGTTTAAAATAACATCTCCATACCTTTTTGTTATAATTCTATTATCAAGACTGATAAAAACACCAGAATCAAAAGTAGTCCTAATAAGTCGCCCGAATCCTTGTCTAAATCTTATAGTACATTCTGGAATAGTAAAATTCATAAAACTATTATATCCATTTTTGTCTAAATGATTTGAATAAGACTTAATAAGGGGGTCTGAGGGGACATCAAAAGGAAGCTTAACGACAATTAATATTTCTAATAATTCTCCGGGCAAATCAACGCCTTCCCAAAAACTATTTGTTCCGAAAAGTAAGGCATCATCACATGAGTGCATTCCTTTTATGATAGAAGGCTTTGAGGCTCCTTTAGATTGAGCAAAAAGCGGTATTTTATTACCACCTAACCTTTCTTTTATTTTTTTCGAAACATTTTCCAGCATTTTTACAGATGTAAATAGAACCATTGTCCTTTTTTTATAAGTCTTGTGAACATGATAAATAAGATCTGCTAATTGTCCAATATCATTTGTTATATCTCTAGATCCACCATATTGATAATATTTTACTTGATCGTGGTAAGAAAAAGGGCTCGTGTATTCTCTTGTTACTATACTTGCAGAATTCTCGAGGCCATTTCTATGTAAAAAGTAATCAAATGAATTTTCTACTTTTATTGTAGCTGAGGTTAAAATAAAATTTGCGTTTTTATCATATAATCTTCGTCTAAGAACTTCAGAAATATCAATTTTCGAAGCGTGTAATGAAACTTGAAGGTCGCTATCTAGTTCTTTTTTGGAATTATAATACCCCTCTTTCCAATAAACCCATTCATTGTCTTGAGAACCCGTTAGTAAGCTTATTGAATCATTCAAAATATTGATATTTTCTAAGCCTTTTTCAAGAATACTATGTAAAAAAGTATATTTTGATCTATTTGGATCAAGTTTTAAAACAAAACTACTTATATTTCTGAAACAAACAGACAGCTTGTAAGAGCTGTTAGAAAAACTTGATAGTTCTGGACTTAGGGAAGAATATTCTTTTACTAAAGAGTGAATAATTGGTCGCTCTTGATAAGACTTTTTAATATCAAATTCAGACTCATTATTTACTGCAAGCTCGTTCATGAAGACAATAAATGAACTTTTAACCTTATCTAGTTCTAATATTAATTTTTCTCTTAAACTTTTCAATAACGGCTCGCCATCATATATAGACCTCAAAATATTATTCCATCTTTTTGATCTAGGGTTCGAAGGGTTCAACGATCTAAGTAATGATGTAACACTATTATAATCGAGACTTATTTTAAATTGATCATATCCTCCTTTTACCAAATTATGAGCCTCATCTATAATAACAGTATCATGTTCAGGCAGAATACCTGGGACCTTAGCCTCAGATAATAACAAGGAATGGTTTGCTACAAGTATATCAGCCTCATACATTTGCTTTCGTATTGGACCATAAAAACACCCATGGTTTTTACTACAAATATTCCCTGTACAAAAACCGGTATCACTACAAATCATAGAAACAATCCAAGTTTTTCTGGAGTTAAAAAAGCCATTACATTCAGATAAATCTCCAGAACTAGTATAATGTAACCAAAATAGTATTGGTAATACTGACTCGATATCATCCTCACCTATTGTATTTCGATCACTTATAAACCAATCAAACCGTGTTTTGCACAAATAATTTTTTCTTCCTTTAATTAGCAATGCTTTGATAGAAGTATCTAATGCCTCAGATAGTTTTGGCAATTCTTTATAGAACAACTGATCTTGTAAATGTTTAGTATTACAGGCTATTACAACAGGTCCCCTTTTATCTGTTTCGTATTTTCTTTTAATCGCTGCAAAAAGATACCCCATTGACTTACCCAAACCCGTTCCGGCTTCAAGAACACCAGAGTCATTTCCATCAAATATGTTATCACATGTATTTGCATATTCTACTTGATTTGCTCTGTCTTCAAACCAATCATATTTTTTTGAAAGCACTCCTTTGGATCCAAATACGTCTGAGGCATTCATGTTTTGTATATTTTGTGATCCTGTAAATTCATAAATACTCTGCCCTGATCGTCTATCAATCAACCTATTTTTTAAAGCAACTTTAGGATTACCAATCTTTATTAAAATATTTGCGGCGTCAACATAAAGCTTCTTATTCGGAACTTCATATTGATCTAAAACGGCTAAGACACTTGAGATTTCTTCAAGATTATGACACATTAATTCATCGATAAGGTGTAAAAATATTTGCCCACAATTTTCTGTATCTTTTTCTGCTCTATGGCTTCCTGATGCATCAAGACCGTAAAACTCAGACAAGGCAGAAAGATTAAAAACAGGATGGTCAAAAAGTACTGACCTTGCCAACTGCAGTGTATCATAAAGGGTGTTTTTTGGAAAATCATAATT
>CALKMQ010000013.1 GCA_938092125.1 uncultured bacterium | reverse complement strand
AAGCAGCCAGCTAAGCGATAATTATAATCATAATGAATGGAATAAGAATATTAAACGCAGATTCAAATGCATTTACGAATAATTTAATATCGGTAATTTTTTTATTTTTATTCATTCTTAACTATTGAAATGATTACAATTGTCTTTTGTTAAAATTAACGGCAATTTTTAATTTCTCAAACGTTAATTGTTACTATTTTTAAAAATAATGTCACTTGAACTAAATAAATTGCTAAAATTACGTATTATAATTTTAAAAATTTAACAAACTTAGGAAAAATATATGTCAAGTACTCTAAAACCAGGCGTTGTAACAGGCGAAGATTATAAAACATTAGTTAGCGACGCTAAGCAGGGACATTACGCTTTACCAGCCGTAAACGTAGTAGGAACAAATTCTATAAATGCAGCAATGGAATCAGCAGCTAAAAATGGATCAGATATCATTATCCAATTCTCAAATAGCGGTGGTCAATTTTTCGCTGGTTTTGGGTTAGAGGACAGCTTTGAGGCAAAAGTTTTAGGCACAGTTTCAGCGGCACATCATGTTCATTTACTTGCCGAAAAATATGGTGTTTGTGTTGTGCTTCATACAGACCATGCAAACAAAGCTTTGATACCCTGGGTAGAAGAATTAATCAAACACAGCGAAAATCATTTTAAATCTCATGGAAAACCTCTTTTTAGCTCGCATATGTTAGATCTATCAGGAGAGGACATAGATTTTAATTTATCCGAAAGCAAAAGATTGCTTGAAAGAATGTCAAAAATTGGGATGAGCCTTGAAATTGAATTAGGTGTCACTGGTGGTGAAGAAGATGGCGTTGGATCGGATGATGATATCGGAGCAGATAATCCTCTACTTTACACTCAGCCTGAAGATTGTCTTCGCGCCTGGGAAATGCTTTCACCTATCGGGCATTTTAGCTTAGCTGCGTCATTTGGGAATGTGCATGGAGTTTATAAACCTGGTAATGTAAAACTTCGTCCAGAAATATTAAAAAATTCTCAAGACTTAATTGAAAAAACTTGCGAAACAGGCAGCAGACCGTTGGATCTGGTATTTCATGGTGGTTCAGGATCCGAAAAAGAAAAAATATCCACAGCAATAGGCTACGGCGTTTTTAAAATGAATATAGATACTGATACGCAATTTGCTTTTTCAAAAGCAATTGGTAACTATGTGAATGAGAGCCCAAAAGCTTTCTTGCACCAAGTAGATCCAGAAGATGGAACTCCATACAAAAAGCTTTACGATCCTAGAAAAGTTTTAAGAGCCGCAGAGCTAAGTATGATCGAAAGGCTTGATGAAGCTTTTGTTGATTTAGGTTCTGTCGGGAAATCATTAGCTAAATAAATACACCTTAGGAATCTATTTAGATTTAAGTTTATTTATTTACTACTGTTATTTTTTCAAATTTATTATTGCCACTAGTACCAATAATTGATACTAAGTAAACACCGCTAGGCGCGATGGTGCCATCATTCGATTTACCGTCCCATTTTATCTGATCACCATCTACTGACATGCCATTACTTTTAATATCGCGAATAATTTGACCATCTAATGTCATTATTTTTGCCGATGAATTAAACATCACACCATCAATTATCATAAATTCATGCTGCTCAGTTAAAAACGGGCTTGGAAAAATTTTTACACTACTATAACCACTATAGCTATTTCCAAAAGGAATTCTTAACACACTAACACCTTTGCTTGTAGCTATATATGCCAACTTTTTATCTTTATCAAATGCGATGTCATAAATCTCATCAGATAATAAAGGGCTATTACTTTCTCTTAAACCATTAATATTTGGCCAATATGTAGTGTTTTCAAGCAAAACATGTATACCTTGTGTTGTGGACAAGGTCCAAACGTTACCTTGCTCGTCAGTTTCTATTTTTGAGCCTCCTCCAAATGATATATTTGGAAAATATGAATATAAATTTTGTCCAAAGCTGTCTCCACCTATTACAATATCGTAATAATTAAGACCCGTAGGAGTTAGATAGAACAGTCTATTATTTTTTCCGAAAGCTATTGACCATACAGTAGTATTTGTTAAAACACTTTCCCATAAAAAATTTTCTGGTTGGTACGGTTTTCCTTCAATAGTTAACCCAAAAATTCCACCATCAGGGTATGTTCCTAGGTTAGCCTCTTCTGCTTTAAACGCTCCAAACCAAGGTCTATTCCAGCTATCAAAACTAAGCGATATTGGGGATTGACTTATTTTAATCTGTGTTTCAGAAGATCCATAGGATTTCCAATTACCATCGGGTGATTTAACGTGGATTGGTGCATTTTTATTAGTAGAAAATGCGTTAGCAACCCATAAATTACCTTCCCGGTCAAATTCTAAATCTTTTACCACGATATAAGGCCTGTTTGAGGAGCTAGAAGTGTAATAGGAGAGGACACTAGTATCGATTGATACAGCATTTAGAGGGTTATCAATATCAATAACTAGTATACCACCACCCTTTCTTTCTGGATTTGAAAATACCGGGTAAGTACCATCTATAGCTAAATAAAC
>CALKMQ010000012.1 GCA_938092125.1 uncultured bacterium | reverse complement strand
AATGTACTTTCGTCAATTTTTAAATTAATTGTACGATTTTTAATATCAATTTCTATTTGATCTTTTTCTTCAATTATTGCAATTGGTCCTCCGGAAGCAGCTTCTGGGGAGATATGACCTATACATGCTCCTCTAGTACCGCCTGAAAATCTACCATCTGTTATAAGTGCAACTTTAGAACCTAAACCCATACCCATAATTGCACTAGTTGGCGCAAGCATTTCTGGCATCCCTGGACCGCCTTTTGGCCCCTCATACCTTATAACGACAACATCTCCTTCTTCGACTTCACCTTTCAATATACCTTCTTGTGCATCCTCTTGAGATTCATAAATCCTTGCGGGGCCTTTAAACAAGATCATATTTTTATCAACAGCAGCTGTTTTGACAATAGAACCTTTGGGTGCTATGTTACCATATAAAACAGCTAGCCCACCCTCATTAGAAAATGCTTTTTCAATTGTTCTTATTACATCATTATTTAAATTTTCTGCGTCCTTAATTGTTTCACCTAATGTTTTTCCAGTCACAGTTGGCCTATCTAGATTAAGTAAATCACTTTTAAATGAAAGTTCCCTTAAAATCGCAGAAATACCTCCAGCATTTAAAACATCTTCCATGTGTACATTTGGGGTAGCTGGACTAACTTTGCAAATATAAGGTGTTTTCTCACTTAAATTATTTAACATCGATAAGTCAAAGTCAAGACCACCTTCAATTGATGCTGCGATGGTATGTAAAACAGTATTCGTACTTCCACCCATCGCCATATCTAGAATGAAAGCATTTGAGATTGTATCCTCATTGACAATATCTCGGGGCTTGAGATCTTTTTCAATTAGCTCTATGATAATTTTTCCTGCTTTTTTAACTAGATCTAACCTTGAAGGATCTGTTGCAAGTATCGTTCCATTTCCTGGAAGCGCTAAGCCCAAGACTTCCATAAGACAATTCATTGAGTTTGCCGTGAACATTCCTGAACAGGACCCACAAGTCGGGCATCCATTATCTTCAAGGTCTTTAAGCTCATGCTCTGTCATATCACCACTATTATACTTACCTACCCCTTCAAAAACTGATACTAAATCAATTTTTTCACCTTTCTCATTCATTCCTGCTTTCATAGGACCACCGGAGACAAAAATGGTAGGTATATTTATCCTCATTGCTGCCATCAACATGCCAGGTACAATTTTATCACAATTAGAAATACAAATTAATCCATCTAAACGATGTGATTCTGCTACAGTTTCAACGCTATCTGCGATTAATTCTCTACTAGCCAAAGAGTATCTCATTCCTATATGTCCCATTGCAATTCCGTCATCTACACCAATAGTATTGAATTCAAAAGGAACACCGCCAGCATCTCGGACAGCTTCTTTTGCTGTTGCACCAAACTTTTGCAAGTGAACATGGCCAGGTATAAGATCTATATATGAATTTGCTATACCAATAAACGGTTTTTCAAAATCACTATCACTTTTGATTTGTCCAGTAGCTTTCAAAAGGCTCCTGTGTGGCGCCTTATCAAAACCTTTTTTTATTAAGTCTGATCTCATACTAAATAATTTCTCATGCTATTAAACGAAACTTAGTTTTTGAATTAAAAAGGAGGGTTTGTAGAGATATAATCTCAAATTTAAAGGCCGCCTTTTGATTTTTTATCTAAGCAGCCAACTAATCGATAATTATAATCATAATAAATGGAATAAGAATTTTAAACGCAGATTCAAATGCATTCGAGAATAATTTGGTACAGCTAAATTTTATATTTTTATTCATTCTTAACTATTGAAATGATTACAATTGTCTTTTGTTAAAATTAACGGCAATTTTTAATTTCTCAAACGTTAATTGTTACTATTTTTAAAAATAATGTCACTTGAACTAAATAAATTGCTAAAATTCCGTACTATAATTTTAAAAATTTAATAAACTTAGGAATAAAATATGTCAAATACTCTAAAACCAGGCGTTGTAACAGGCGAAGATTATAAAACATTAGTTAGCGGAGCTAAGCAAGGACATTACGCTTTACCAGCAGTAAATGTAGTAGGAACAAATTCAATAAATGCTGCAATGGAATCAGCAGCTAAGAATGGATCAGATATCATTATCCAGTTCTCAAATAGTGGTGGCCAATTTTTCGCTGGTTTTGGATTAGAGGATAACTTTGAAGCAAAAGTTTTAGGCACAGTTTCAGCGGCACATCATGTTCATTTACTAGCCGAAAAATATGGTGTCTGTGTTGTGCTTCATACAGACCACGCAAACAAAGCTTTGATACCCTGGGTAGAAGAATTAATCAAGCACAGCGAAAATCATTTTAAATCTCATGGTAAACCTCTTTTTAGCTCGCACATGTTAGACCTATCTGGAGAGGACATAGATTTTAATTTATCTGAAAGCAAAAGATTGCTTGAAAGAATGTCAAAAATTGGGATGAGCCTTGAAATTGAATTAGGTGTCACTGGTGGTGAAGAAGATGGCGTTGGATCGGATGATGATATCGGAGCAGATAAT
>CALKMQ010000011.1 GCA_938092125.1 uncultured bacterium | reverse complement strand
CCGGGAATAGGAAGATCCTATTCTGGCAGAGTCTATGACGGGATTTATGGCATGTTGAATTTATTATTATCAGCAAAAGCATACTCTATTGCAATTAAAACTAAAAATAAACCAATGGCCATTATTTTTGGGGGAACTTCAGCAATACTTTATGCGTCTGAAGTTTATGGGTCGTTGAGAGCATCAAAGTATTATCAACCAAAAAAACCCGATTAAAAAATGGGGCGGTAAACCGCCCCATTTCTTTACACAATAAACTTCAAAAGAAGTTTAAGAGCCGGACACGAGAATCGAACTCGCCTACTTCTGATTACGAATCAGACGCTTGAACCAACTCAGCTAGACCGGCATATTTTAGAAGTACGAGTTGATAAAATAGCATAGCAAACAAATAAAACTTCAATATTCATATTAAATTAATATATGCCAATTAAGAACATAATTTAAATCATAACTCTTTGAACAAAAACATTATGAATACATTACTTTTAAAAACAAAATCAAATTCATAAAAAGACCGCTTTTGACATTTAACGTGAAAATTATTTTAACTATTAGCTTCTTGATGACACTTGCTAATGCAGAAAAATTAAAATTAAAGCGAGCAGATGTTTTAGAGAGCAAAAAGATAGGCTTTGAAACGGTAAAACATCTTCAAGGAAACGTCCAGTTTCAAAAAGGAGATATTAAGCTGAATTGCCAAAAGAGCGTTTATAAAGAAAAAAAAGACATTGCATTATTAGTCAATCAAGTTAAAGTGTTCAAAGACGATTTAATTCTTGAATGTGACAGCGTTACTTTTTACTCAAAAAAAAATAAACTTGAGAGTAACGGAAATCCAATAATTTATGATTTAGACTATAAACTCGTAGCTGATAGTCTTATTTATTTTACAAAAATTGACAGCGGCATTGCTCTAGGAAATGTTGAATTAATTCAAAATAATCAAAAAATTAAAGCTGATAGAATTGAGTATGTTAAAAATCCAGGATCTGAAGCTATATCCTACATCGCGATTGGAAATGTGGAAATCATTGACTCGCTCAGAACAGCTACATGTGGCCTTGCTAAATACAATGACATTTCTGAAAAAACTATTTTAGACCGAGGACCATTAATTATTGATGAACAAAGAACTATAGTTGGTGAGCAAGTAGTACTACAATATGATAATAAATCATTGAGCAGAATATTAATCCCTAACAATGCAAAAATATTTAGCAGTATAATGGAATTTGACAATAGCAAAAAGGATACTGCGTATACTGTTTTTGAAAAAAATGATGACATGACTAGCAAAAGATTAGATGGATTCTTTATTAATGGTGTTCTTGATTCATTGAGATTAGTAGGGATGGCATCAACGACTTATCATATATTTGAAGACTCTCTTTATAAAGGTAAAAATATTACCTCAGGCGATACGATTATAATGAAATTTTACAACAAAGAGCTTAATAATATAATTGTTAGTGGCGGTGCTCAAGGTAAATATATTCCAAATACAAAAACTAACGGCTCTACTTTCCCACTGATTTATTCTGCTGATAAGCTCAATTATTTCCTTGAAGATGAAAACACAAATTTGTCGGGCAATGCACAAACTCGGCATGACAATACTGACCTCAAAGCAGGGTTTATAAAAGTAAACTGGAAAACTAGAATTCTTAAAGCATTTTCTAGAGATTGGACTGATTCCACAAGCAGTTATCTAAAGCCTTCTATAATTGAGAAAGGTCGCGATCCAATGGTTGGTAATGAAATGACATATAATTTAGATACGAGAAGAGGTAAAATAAATTATGGTAAAACAAAAGCAGATGATGGCTTTTATAAAGGTAGTGAAATTAGAAACGAAAGCGATAAAACTATCTATATAAAAAACTCTATTTTTACCACTTGCGATTTAGAGACTCCTCACTTTCATTTTGAATCAGAAAAAATGAAAATCATTCAAGATGATGTAGTTATAGCTAAGCCAATAGTACTGAAAATAGCTGAAATACCTGTTTTTGGGATTCCCTTAGCAATTTTTCCTCATCAAGGTGGTAAAAGACATTCGGGCTGGATAATGCCTGCTTACGGAGAAAGTAAATCCCGAGGGCAATATATTGACGGATTGGGTTTTTATTGGGCCCCGAATGATTATTGGGATTCAAAATTCACACTCAGCTTTGGCGACAGACAAGGAGCCGTTCTAAATGTTAAGAATCAATATAGACTTCGTTATAAATATAGTGGGAGCCTCTTCATTCGTAATCAACAATTCTTATCTGGCAGTCAAGATATAATTAATTTAAAAGAAAACAGGAATAGCAACTTTACAGTTCGATGGAACCATGTCCAAAAATTAAGAAATAATCAAAATTTTAATGCAAATACGACTTATTCAAGTAATGGAAACTATAACAGGAATTATGGATTGAATTTAGCTCAAAGAATAGATCAAAAAGCGACTTCAAATGTTACTTACTCAAAGAGGTGGCCAAAGTCTAAAAACTCTGTTAGTTTAAATTTGTATTCCAACCAAGATCTTTTAGTAGATAAAAAAGTTGATAATTCTAGTAATTATTACGTTCCGCCAACGCAATCTGGGTCACAACTAAATATTTCAAATAGAACCTTACCAAAAATTTCTTTTAGACATGGTCAAAGTTCTCTTTTCCCGACATCAGCTAACATAAAAAAATGGTACAACACTATTATGTGGAATTATGGGTTTAACTATACTAAAAAGGAAAAAAAATATTATAAATCTGCATTTTCTGATTCATTAAACAATTTCGATTGGGCAAAAGATAGTTTTGGAAACCCCGTCGACACGTTATTCCAAGATGATGGCTGGACCCATACCGCATCTTTAAATGCTCCAATGAAATTGTTTAAAAATATCAATGTAAATCCAAATATTAATTTTAGATCTAATTGGGTAAATAGAACATTTGATAAAATTTGGATCGACTCATTAAGTAGTTTCCAAACTATAGAAAAAACCGGATTTAATACTCGAACTACTGGAGCGGTTTCTATAAATGCGAATACAAAATTATACGGTCTTTTCGCTGTTCCTTTTGGACCATTAAAAGTTATAAGGCATGTTGCCTCTCCTTCTATTGGATTCTCTTGGAGCCCTGATTTTTCAAAACCACTATTTGGTTATGACTTTAAATATATAAAAGACTATAATAATCCTTTAAACAATGAAAAAATAAAACATGATAGGTTCGCAGGCACGATGGCTGGCAGTACGCCAACGGGTGAACAGAAGAATATTAATTTTTCTTTAAATAATATATTCCAAGCAAAAACGATTATTAAAGAAGAAGAAAAAAAGATTGACCTTTTTAGTTTGAGAATGAGTAGCAGTTATAATTTTTCTGCAGAAAATTATAAGTTGTCTAACTTGAGATCTTCATTAAGATCTAAAATTCTGGGAAAATTAAACCTTGATTTGTCTACAACACATGATTTTTATAGTTTCGATACAAAAACCGGAAGCAGAGTTGAAAAATTCAATAAAAATGAACGAGGTATCATTGCACCAAGATTAACCAGTGCACGTATATCCACAGGATTTAGGTTAAAAGGAAAAGCACTAAACAATCAAAGTGATATTGAATTAACCACTAAGGATTCAATTGAAATTCAGGATGACTTAGATGGGCCAGGGTTACAGAACCCAATAACAAGCTTCAAAAACACGCTTACTAACGAGAGCATATGGAGTACAAATATAAGTATTAGTTATAATTACAATGCTTTTAATCCTCTCAATACAAATAAGACTCTTTGGATAAATAGTTCTTCAAATATAAAACTATCTAAAAATTGGAAGATTGCATACAGAGCTCGGTTTGATATGATCCAAAGAGATCTAGTGAGTCATAATGT
>CALKMQ010000010.1 GCA_938092125.1 uncultured bacterium | reverse complement strand
GCTTCCTTTAGGAGATAAACTATTACCACCAAGAGCAATCATTATTGTTTTATTTTGCATTTATTATTTCTCTAAAAAAGAATATTTATAATCCTTTGGAGGATTAAGATTCTCTTTGATAGTCCTTACAGATACCCATCTCATAAGATTGAGCTCAGAGCCAGCTTTATCATTCGTTCCTGACCTTCTACTTCCGCCAAAAGGTTGTTGTCCAACTACTGCGCCAGTGGGTTTGTCATTTATGTAAAAGTTTCCAGCAGCGTGTTTGAGTTTATTTTGAGTTTCATTTATAACTTTTTTTTCTGAAGCGATTATGCATCCGGTTAAAGCGTAGTCACTAGTTGTATCAACTAGCCGTATCGTTTCTTCCCAATTTTCAGGTTCATATACATATATTGTAAGAACTGGTCCAAATATTTCTTCTGTCATTGTTTTAAACTTTGGATCTGAAGTTAGAATTATTGTTGGTTCAATAAAATACCCTACTGAATCATCGTATCCTCCACCAAAAATGATTTCTGCATCACTATTGCTCTTAGCATAGTCTATATACTGAGCTATATTTTTAAAAGATGATTTATCAATTAAAGCATTCATGAAATTTGTAAAGTCGCTAGGAGGACCTACTTTAATTGTATTAAGCTGACTAATGAGTTTTTTTTCAACTGACGGCCAAATTGACGTAGGTATATAAGCCCTTGACATAGCACTACATTTTTGACCTTGATATTCGAATGCTCCTCTAACCATGGCTGTTACAAGCACTTCTTCATCACAAGAACTATGAGCCAGGCAGAAGTCTTTACCTCCGGTTTCTCCGACTATCCTAGGGTAGGATTTATAATTGTCAATTTTTGAACCAATTGTTTTCCAGATGTGATTAAAGGTTTTAGTAGACCCAGTAAAATGAACACCAGCAAGCTTAGGATGATCTAAAATTGGACCACCAACAACATTACCATCACCAGGTAAAAAATTAATTACACCATCTGGTAGACCTGCTTCCTTGAACATTTCCATTAAATAGTAGCATGCTAAAATTGCTGATGAAGCCGGTTTCCACAATGAAACATTTCCCATTAAAGCTGGCGCAGATGGAAGATTACCGGCTATGGAAGTAAAATTAAATGGTGCTATAGCGAAGACAAAACCTTCAAGAGGTCTATATTCAAGGTAATTCTTCGTATCACTAGGGGAGATAAGATCTTGCTTAGAATTAATGTTTTCTGCAAAGGATGAATTTAAGTTAAAGAAATCAATGAGCTCACATGCAGCATCTATTTCTGCTTGGTGTGCATTTTTACTTTGATTCAACATAGTTGCCGCATTTATTTTGTTACGCCATTTCCCAGCAAGAAGAGTAGCCGCTTTCCTAAAAATAGTTGTTCGTTCTTCGATTTTAGTATTTGACCAATCTTTCCACGCATCTAGGGAGTTTTTTATAGCTTTATCAACTGTTTCTTTATCAGCTTTATGATAAGATGCTAAAACTTTTTTATGATTATGAGGAGAAATACAGTGGCCTATATCTCCAGTAAGAATTCTTTCACCACCAATAATAATTGGTATTTCAATTTTTTTGTTTGACTGATTGTTATATTCTTCAAGAAGAGATTTTTTTTCTTCAGAGCCGGGAAGATACTCTTTTACGGGCTCATTAATAATATTGTTCATAGACATAATTTTGCATTCCGTAAATTTATTAATTTTCGAGAAATATTAAGATGCTAGTTTAATGAAAACAATGTAGAAAAAAATCATCAATTTATTAAGATTCTTCATTTGCATACTTTTCAAATTCGTTCAATTCTAATGTCATGTTTTCGTAGGAATTTGCAGTTACTAACTTTTGTCTAAATATTGAAGCGTTAGGAAACCCTTTTAAATAATTTGAAAAGTGTTTTCTCATAAGGTTCATACCTGTGGAGTTACCTTTTTCATTTGTTAGAAGCCTAAAATGTTCTTTGCACATTGATGATATATTTTTCAATGATATTTTTTTGCTTTGATAATTTTTATTAAATAGTTCTTTGGCCTTATCAAAAATCCATGGATTACCTTGAGCTGCGCGTGCTATCATAACCGCATCACAATTAGTGTATTCAAACATTTTTTTTATGTCATCTATATTTTTAACATCACCATTTCCAATTACAGGTATTGAAACTATTTGTTTCAAATTTTTTATTAAATCCCAATTTGCACTACCATTGTATTTTTGAACAGTAGTACGTGGGTGCAGGGTAAGGGCCTTAATTCCAAGCTGCTCTAAACGAGGTCCTGCTTCATTAATTATAATACTGTTCATATCCCACCCAGCTCTCATTTTTACTGTAACGGGGGTTTTGCAGGCTGCTTCAACTACTGCAATTGTTATATCATCCATCAAACACAAGTCTTTTAACGCTGCGGACCCACCACCTTTTTTTGTAACTTTTGGAACAGGGCAACCGTAATTGATATCAATTAAATCCGGGTTAAAATTATTAATAATATATTTTGTAGCTTGATTCATTATTTGTGGATCACTACCAAATATCTGAATTCCCACCGGCCTTTCTTCTTTTTTAAAATGAATCATTTCAAGCGTTCGGATATTTTCGCGTATTATTCCATCAGCAGAAACAAATTCAGAATAAACTAATCCAGCACCATTCCTTTTACATAAAACTCTGAATGGATAATCAGTGTAACCTGCCATAGGAGCCAAAAGAACAGGTATATCGATTTTGATGTTTCCGATTTTCATTTGTGAATTAAAAAAGAAAATGTAATTTCCACGGCAAATTTATATTAAATAATATTTAACAAAATAAATTATTTTTAACAAGAAATGAGAGAGATACAATGAGTAGGGTATGTGACGTCACAGGGAAAAAACCAATGTTCGGGAATAATGTTAGTCATGCTAACAATAAATCTCGTAGAAGATTTAATGTTAACCTACAAAAAAAACGTTTCTGGCTTTCCGATGAAAATCGTTTTGTAACCCTACGTGTTTCTACAAAAGGTATGAGAATCATCGACAAAAAAGGTATTAGAAAAGTCATCAATGAGCTTAAAGCTCAAGGTAAAACTATTTAAATAGTTACATCAATGATTTTACGCTTTTAGTTTTTTTATTTTATTTTTTCAGCAATTTATCTATCTTGACTTTTCCTAAGAAATGCTGGTACATCTAATCTTTTTTCATAAATTGATGGAGTTTCACTAGTACCATCAAAAAATAGTTTACCCTCTTCGTTTGATTTTGATTCTGTTTTTTGTTCTTGAGCCTTCTCAGCATGAAGAGGTTTATTAATCATATTTTGTAATTCACTAGTTGGTATCGCTTTTTCTATTTTTTCTTGCGAAATAGTATTCTTATTCATAGCATCAAATCCAGTTGAGATAACAGTGACTTGAATATCTTCAGTCATGTTCTTATCTATAACTGCCCCTACAATTATATTTGCAGATTCGCCTGCTTCTTCAAGAATGATACTAGTTGCTTCATCAATCTCATGCAAAGTGATATTTTCACCGCCTGTGATATTTACCAGCACTCCTTGTGCTCCAGCTATAGATGCGTTGTCTAGTAGCGGGCTAGATATTGCCTGCTGAGCTGCTAAGGCTGCTCTTTCCTCTCCGTGTGCAGTACCCGTACCCATAATTGCTTCACCCATGTTTTTCATTACTGTTTCAACATCCGCAAAATCTAAATTTATCATACCGTGCACATTTATTAGATCTGATATTCCTTTTGCTGCCTGATGGAGTATACCATCTGCCATCTCAAAAGCTTCAGGAAGAGTCGTTGATTTATCAACTACAGATAATAATTTTTGATTCGGTATAGCAATGAGTGTATCACATGATTTTTTCATTTCTGCAATACCTTCCAATGCTCTAGCGTGTCTTTTCGGGCCTTCGAACTTAAATGGTAATGTTACAATGCCAACTGTTAAAATACCGAGCTCTCTTGATATTTGAGCAATCATTGGTGCTGCACCTGTACCCGTTCCTCCGCCCATTCCACCTGTGATAAAAGCCATGTCGGCTCCTTCTAGTAGACTATGAATAACTTCACTATCGGCTTCAGCAGCATTTCTACCAACGTTAGAATTTGCTCCGGCACCCAATCCTTTTGTTAAGTTTTTCCCAATTTGTATTTTGTGTTCTGCTGGGTTGTTTTCTAGGTCCTGAGCATCCGTATTAATTGCTATAAAATCTACTCCTGCCATTCCAGAAGTAATCATACGATTGACGGCATTTCCGCCTGCGCCTCCGACACCAACTACTTTTAAGTTTGCTTTTTGTTCTGATAAACTATCGAATTCGAATAACATGTTTATTCTCCTTTGGTTTGTGGATTAAAATAATTCTTTAAAAAATTGTTTAATATTATCCCACCATGGGATTGTATTATGTTGTAATGTTTTTTGTTCGTTTGATAATATAGGCCATAATAATAGTCCCAAGGCAGTCGAATGAACAGGATCATCTGCAAAATCTTTATTGCCGCTTAAATAGTTCTCTGGCTTGCCTAGTCTTACTGGCATATTTAAAAGTTCATTTGCTAATGGAATAATATTCCTTAATTGAGCGCCTCCACCGGTTAGCACTACTCCGTATGTTAGGTTATTATCTATACCTGCTCTTTTAATTTCATTATGTGCTAATTGAAAAATCTCTTCCATTCTTGCCTCAACATACTGAGACAATTCATTTTCAGATATCATTTGACTTTCTTCATTTAAAGATACTTCAAATTCAAGTTTTTCTGAACTTAGTGACGATTTTGCAGATGCATACTTAATTTTTATTTCTTCTGCTTTTTCGATGCTTATTCTCAGCATAACTGCTATATCATTTGTGATACTTGAAGAACCGATTGGGATTACTGCTGAATGTCGAATTGATCCTTCATTATAAACTGCAATACTTGTAGTAGTAGAGCCAATATCAATAATAGAAACGCCTAGTTTTATTTCATCTTTTGTTAGTGCTGGCATAGCAGATGCTAGAGGCTTGAAGACTAGGCCGTTGATGTTTATGCCTAATTCTTCTGCTGATTCTATTAAGTTCTTCATAGCTGTTGTAGAAGCAGTTACAAGGTGAACATGGCCTTCCAATCTTTTTCCAGTTAATCCAATTGGATTATCTATCTTTTCTAATGTATCAACTATAAACTCTTGAGGAATAGTGTGTAATATATCCCTATCCGGTGGAAGAGCAATGCCTTGAGTGAGTTCTAGTACCCTTTGAATATCATATAATGATATTGGTTTATTATCATTTGTGCCATTTGTTTTGTTTCTATTTAATGCAATTGCACCTTGAGTATTCATGCATCTAATGTGATCACCAGTTATTGCCATATATGCACTATTGATTTTTCTTCCCGCCATTATCTCTGCTTCATTTACTGCTATCTCAAGCTGCTCAATTAGGGAATTACGATCTGTAATCGATCCTTTTTTGAAGCTATCAAGTACAGGGGCAATTCCCAACCCCAGCAGTTTGATGCTTGTATTGTCTTTATCGATTGAGCCAATAGAACACAATATATTTTCTGATCCAATGTCTAAACCTGCAACTATTTCATTATCTACACTATTATTCATTTTTTTGTTAAAACTCTTTTGCTATGACTTGATTGTTGTACCTTATATCAAGGTATGCATAATCAGTGATTTTCTTTATATTAAGAATTGTTTCTTCAAATTTTTTTAAAATTGCAATCTTCTTTAATGTATTGGAATTACCTAAAAATATTTTTGTTGGGTTTTCATTTAGAATAATCACTATTTCATCTCCATTTTCTAATAAGATCTCAGAAATATCATAATAAAAATTTGGATATTTATCATAAAGAGAACTCAACCATGATATAGTTTTTTGAACTTTAATAGATAATGACTTTTCGCCATGTGGATAAAGTTTATTGTCCTTATTAAACTTCGATAATACAGGAATATCATATTTTTCCAGATTATTGATATCTGGAAGTACATAACAGTTTTGATCTAAAATTACCAATGGGTCTTTATTTAGAAGAGCGAAAGGCTTTCGTTCTTTTATATCTATAATTAGTTTGCTTGGATAGCGATTGCTTACTCTCGCCACATGAACAAATGGGTGAGTTACGAGTGCATTTATTAACCTCTTTTTAGATAAATCATTCACTCGTTGTCCTGTCATTTGATTTATATAGGATAGGTAGGTAGTATCATTTATGGCACTTGCGCCATTTACAATAATTGAAGATTCATAGAAAGGTTTTTTAGAATTCTCCCACAATATTGACATCCATATAATTAAGGCCATCGATGAACTAATTATTATGAATTTTGAGACAATGATAAAATAGTTTTTGTTTATATTTTTTTTAGGCATTTGGAAATAAGTTGTTATTTTTAAAACCAATTGTTCTTAATTCGAGATCTAGCATTATTCCATATCTTTCATAAACTGTTTTTCTGGTTAGCCTGATTAGGAATGCAACATCACTAGCTTTAGCATTCCCATGATTTATAAAGAAATTTGCATGATGAGTTGATATCTCTGCATCACCATACTTGGTTCCTTTTAAACCTGATTTTTCTATAAGGAAACCTGCAGCTAAATTCGAGCAAGGATTTTTAAAAACGCTCCCAGCCGATCTATATTTAAGTGGTTGTGTTTTTTTGCGTCCTTCACTTGCTTTTGTTTTTTTAATTTTTATGTTTTCTTCGCTTGACGATTCTAACTTGAATTGTGCTGAGAGAATAAAGTCTTTAGAGCTGAAAGATGAGTTTCTATATTCAAAATTTAAATCTGTTGGTTTTAGTGTCTTAACATTTCCATTGATATCAACAATTTCTACTGAAGTTAAATAATTTGAAATTTCGGAGCCCCAAGCACCCGCGTTCATTTTTAAGGCTCCTCCAAGAGTACCAGGTACACCTGCAAGGCTTTCTAAACCAGTTAACTGATATTTCATTGACTCTTTCACAAGCTTTCCAAGCATCACTCCTGAATCTGCATATATTATATTATTTGTAATTTTTAAGTTTTTTATTGCTCTGGCAGTTGTAATGACAAAAGCATTTATATTTTTATCGTTTACTAGCAAATTAGATCCAGAACCTAAATAATACGTCTTATGACTTTTTTCATTCATCGTCTTTATTATTTTAATAAGGTCATTTTTATTATTTGGTCTTATGTATGCTAAAACTGACCCACCAATGCCGTAAGAAGTGTGATTTGACATTCTTTCGTTAATTAATATGTCGCAATCAAATTGAGCTTTTAATTTATTTAAGTTCATTATTTAGTCGCTCGGTGTTTTTTGATAAGATGGTCGTTGTAATTGTTATTAAATCTCCAAATATCTCCGGCACCCATCGTTATTACCATATGATTATCTAGTCCAAGATTATCAAGTGTATTATTCAATTCAGTCAGGCTATCAATATAAATTATGTTTTGATGACCTAATCGCTTTAGTTCTTTAACAATTAGTTGAGAGCTAATTTCTTTAATTGGCTCTTCTCTAGCAGGGTATATATCAGTAATTATTATGTAATCTGATTGAAATAAAGATTCCGCAAACTCTTTGTAAAAATCTCTGGTCCTTGTAAATAAGTGTGGTTGAAAGACTGATACAATCTCTTTTCTCCAACCTGCTTTAGCAGCTGAAATAGTAGCGTTTACTTCTGTTGGGTGATGAGCGTAGTCATCAACAACCATGATGCCGCTATTATTTTCTTTTATATCAAATCGCCTCCTGACACCTTTGTAATTTTTTATACCACTTTTTAGTTTGTCGAAATGAATATTTAGTTCTAATCCAAGAGCAATTGCTGACAATGAGTTTAATACATTGTGATTTCCTGGTGCATTAATTATGATCTGTCCAAAATCTTTTTCGTTGTGTACTAAATTGTAAAAGCTTTTTCCCTCTTTGTATTTGATGTCCACTGCTCTAAAGTCCGCAAGGGGTGAAGTACCATAGGTTACTATTGGCTTCTTGATATTTTTTGAGATTTTCATTAATGATGGTGAATCAGCACATAAAATAACCTCTCCATAAAAAGGAACTGAATTACAATATTGTAAAAAAGCCGTTTCTAAATCTTCAAAATTAGAGTAACAATCTGTATGCTCTAATTCTAAATTTGTCACCACTGCGATAGTCGGGTTTAAAGCTAGAAAGCTACGATCATATTCATCGGCTTCAACAATAATTACATCACCAGATCCTAGTTTTACATTACTATTAAGATTGCTTACTAGACCACCAACGACTAAAGTAGGATCATATCCAGCTTCTTCAAGCATCGTTCCAATCATTGAACTAGTTGTTGTTTTGCCGTGTGTTCCACCTACAGCGATACTTGTTTGTTTTAAACTTATTAATTCTGCAAGCATTTCAGCTCTTCTAATTACCGGAATGTTTCTTTTCTGTGCAGTAATCAATTCAGGATTATTTTGTTTTACAGCGCTTGAATAAACAACTACATCAGTATTTTTAACATTATCAGCGTTGTGGCTTATCGATATACTAATTCCTCTAGATTCAAGCCTTTTTACATTTTGTGATTGACGTATATCAGAGCCTGTAATATGAAAATTCAGGTTCAGCAATAATTCTGCTATGCCGCTCATACCAATTCCACCAATTCCAACGAAATGGATTCTTTTTGCTTTTTTAAACAAAATAATTCCTTTCAAATAGACTATCTACTATTGTTTTAGTAGCATGAGGATTTCCTAGATTTTTAGAAGCTTTTGACATTTTTTTTAATGTTGCATCATTGTTGATAAGATTATTTATGTTTGATAATAATATTTGAGTACTCAAATCTTTTTCTTCAATTATTACAGCAGCCTTATTTTTTTTCAATGCTATTGCATTTTTAAGTTGATGGTTTCCAGCTGCACCTGCGAAAGGAATTAAAATACTGGGTTTTCCACATGCTGTTAGTTCAGATAATGTAAGTGCACCGCTTCTGCAAACGACTAAGTCAGAAAGTGCGTAAGCACTTGCCATATCGTTAATAAATGGAACTATTTTTAAGTTTTTGTTTATCAAAGATTTATACTTTCGAAAATCTTTATCGCCTGTTTGCCATATTATTTGGATGTTTTTAAAGTTGATTTTCCTAATAATCTTTAATAATGATTTATTCAAAAACCTTGACCCTTGACTTCCACCAAAAATGAAAAGAGTTTTTCTATTTTCTGATAGATTAAAATCTTTTATTGCTAAATTTTTTTTACCATTTAAAATAGTACTTCTAATTGGATTGCCTGTTAAAATGACTTCATTGTTAGAAACATCATCAAAAACATTAAAAGCTGAACAAATTAAGCTTGCTTTCTTGGCGAACCATCTTGTTGTTAATCCGGGGAAAGAGTTTTGTTCTTGTAAAATAATTGGGATTTTAGGATTTTGTGTCACGGCAATAAATAATGGTACGGCGCTAGCATATCCACCAGTTCCAATAACTAATCCGGGATTGAAATCTTTATAAATGGAACTTACTTTTATTAAGCATCTAATAATTCTAAATGGAAGAAATAAATTTTTTAAAATATTTCGAATATTTACACTTCTCTGTAGTCCTCTTATGGGTAGCAATGTGTGTATTAAATCTTTCACTGGGAACACTTTTGATTCTAAACCAAATGTTGAACCTATAAAATGTATCTCAGCATTAGGTATACGTTCTTTTATTTCTTCTCCAATTGCTATTGCGGGGAATAAGTGTCCCCCGGTTCCTCCACCAGCTATAATTATCCTAGTTTTATTCAAAATTGAAATTCCTCCAACTTAGCCCGCCGCTTATACTTCTTTTTGCTTGGCTTATATTTAATAATATTCCAATCATTGCCATATTTATTAATAATCCAGATCCACCATAACTAATCATGGGCATTGGTAATCCTGTAACAGGAAAAAGACCGGTTGCAACTGAAGCATTTACAAAAGCATATAGAACTATATTTATACTAATTCCAGTTGCCAATAGTATTCCAAAAGGGTCAGTGCATTTTTGGGATATTTTTATGCCTCTATAAAAAATATACAAAAATATTATTAAAAGTGGTAGCGTCCCTCTAAATAAGCCTAATTCCTCTCCGATTATTGAAAAAATAAAATCTGTGTGTGGTGTAGGGAGTAGGTGGTTTTTTTCGACACTATTACCTAAGCCTACGCCAAATAAACCTCCATTACCTAAACTAAGCAATGCCTGGTGAGCTTGGTATCCATTTTCGCTAATATCAGTTTTGTCAAAAAAGGAAAGAATTCTAGCTAATCTGTAAGGTTTAAAATAAACAATGGGGATACTCATTATAAACCCTATTAAAGTTGAAAAAACAATGTGCTTTATTTTTGCACCAGCGATAAATAAAATAATTACACCAATTGAACCGATTATTAAAGCTGTGCTAAAGTCAGGCTGAACAACAATTAATGTCATCATTAGTGCAATAACGGAAATACAAGGCAAAAATCCTGATCTAAAGTTTTTAACTTGTAACTTTAATTGATCTAAATAGTATGCTAAAAAAATTATTAGTGATAATCTAGCTATATCAGATGTCTGAACAGAGAATGAACCAATACTTAACCATCGAGCAGGTTTTGTATTACCAATTATAAGATGATAGCCTTTGGTACTCATTAGGAGTAGGAGGGAGAATATTAATAAATATGGAGCTATTAGCTTTAAACTACGATAATCGATTAATAAAAAAACAAACATGCAACAAAAGCCTAAGGCCATTCGTATCAAATGACCTCTTAAGAATAATGAATCTGTAGCACCACCTGAACGCATAAATGATTCATTCCAACTTGCACTGTACAGCATAATTGTTCCGAATGCGCATAAAAAAAGGCAAACGAAAAGCAAAGGCTTATCATATTGTTGAATTGATATATTAAGTCTCATTTAATTAACTACAACCTATTTACTAGCTCTTTAAACTTGGTTCCGCGATGTTCAAAGTTCTTGAACTGATCGAAGCTAGCACAGCCCGGTGACATTAAAACAATATCACCAGGGCTGGCTACTTTATGGGCAGACGCCACCGCTTGGCTAAGACTACTCGTTTTCTTGAGTCTTACCGCATCCCCTAATGCGGTAGCAATCTCCCCCCCGGCTTCTCCAAATGATACTATATGCTTTACATGACGTTTAGTATGTGGAAGAAGTTGCCGAAAATTTGAATCTTTGTTTTTACCTCCTAATAGGAGAATTATAGGGCTTTCAAAACTATTTAGTGCAGCAATAACCGAAGACAGGTTTGTTGCTTTGGAATCATTAATATAAATCACATCACTAAATTTTCGAACAAATTCAAGTCTATGATTAATACCTTCAAAATTTTTCATGGTATTTTTAATTAAGCTCTCATCAATATTTAATATTTTTGCTATTATTGCTGAAGCAATAAGATTAGATAAATTATGTTGGCCTTTAAGACGAATTTTTCTGATTTCAAAAAAAGGCTCATTGTTTTTATCATATAGTATTGAATTTTTAATGCTAAAAAATTTGTTATTTCCTTTTAAGCCGTAGGGAATTGCTTGAAAAATAAAATTTTTAAAATGAGTACTTAAAGTTTTATCATCTTCATTAAAAATAACAAAATCGTCATTAGTCATATTTTTCACCATACTTAATTTTGTACGAATGTACTCTGTCATATTTTTGTGTCGATCCAAATGATCTGGCGATATATTTAAAAAAAGACTGATGTAAGGATGAAACTGATCTATAAACTCTAATTGGAAGCTAGAGACTTCAAGGATGAAAATAGTTCCTTTGATTAATTTTTGATTTAATTCATTTACAGCGCTTGAAAACGGAATTCCTATATTTCCAACTAGTATTGGTTCATGGTTGCTATTTTTTAACATATTATATAAAATGTTAACAGTAGTTGACTTTCCATTAGAACCCGTAACGGCAATTATAGGCAATGAAGTAAACATACTTGCAAATTCAATTTCCCCCATAATTTGTATGTTTAAAGATTGTGCTTTTTTAATAATTTTTACATTTTTAGGAACCCCTGGTGAAACAACCCACAAGTCAGACTTAAATATTTGATCAGTATGTTTTCCAATTTCACAATTGATATTATTCTTAGTTAATTCTTGATAGTTCTTTTTGGTGATTTCATTTTCAATAAGATCACTAACAAAAACATTTGCACCATTCATGGCTGCTAATTGCGCTGCAGCGAGGCCACTT
Source organism: uncultured bacterium (assembly GCA_938092125.1). GTDB lineage: Bacteria > Fidelibacterota > Marinisomatia > Marinisomatales > UBA1611 > TMED80. The sequence goes on along the minus strand of CALKMQ010000010.1, from coordinate 688 downwards.
TTTTGTAAACCAATTACTGTAATTCTTTTATTAGCTATGTTAAAAGACATTCTTACCTAACCTTGAATGTAGCTAATGATAATAGAGCAAGTAGGACACCAATGATCCAGAACCTTATTACAATTTTACTCTCATGAATACCAGATAATTCAAAATGGTGATGAATGGGAGCCATTTTAAAAAAACGTTCACCTTTTCCATGTTTATACTTAGTATATCTAAAGTAAGACACTTGTATTATTACAGATAATGTTTCTATCACAAACACGCCGCCAATTATAAAAAGTAATAGCTCTTTTTTAAGTAATATCGACATGGTACCTAGCGCAGCTCCCAGTGATAGAGATCCAGTATCACCCATAAAAATCTCGGCAGGCGAGGCATTAAACCATAAAAACCCCAGACAGGCTCCAACTACTGCGCTTGAGAAAATACTTAATTCTCCTGAACTTGGTAGATATAATATATTAAGATAGTCCGAAAAATCTATACGACCTGATATATAAGAAATAGCTGTAAACACAGTAAAACAAATTGCCAGTAGGCCGATAGCTAAACCATCCAAGCCATCAGTAAGATTAACTGAATTTGATGAGCCAGTTAATACTATAATTACCATAATCGGATAAAAGATACCAAAGTCGAACTCAAAATTCTTAAAAAAGGGCACTGTAGTTTTTGTATTAAA
>CALKMQ010000009.1 GCA_938092125.1 uncultured bacterium | reverse complement strand
GACACTACCTAAGAAGCTATATGACATCTGCAATAAATCCTGGTTTTTATCTGAAAGGATGAAACCACCATCTACATCAAATAAAACAACTTTGATTAAACCTTCTTCAATTTCTCTAAAGGTACTAACTACATTATCTTGCAATAAAATAAGAGCAGGTTCACCTATCGAAACGATATTAGGATCATAAGTCAAATCAAACTCAAGTCCCTTCAAAGCACCATCATATAAGATATTAAAAATTAAATCTGAACTTGTATGATTAGATTTTATTTCTAATGAAGCGAATGAACCCAAGCTTGAAGATCTACCAGATTGAGTACCCGATATTATATCTACTACCATAACAACATCTGCTATATTTAATTCATCATCCATATTTATATCTGAATTATTAAATGCTGCACTGCTAGGTGTGGTTTCTTCAAGTATAAAATCAACTAACGTCAAGACGTCTTCAATAGTCGTTTCGCTATCAAAGTTTGCATCACCAACTGCAAATGGAACAGCGCAGGCAGTATTTGAAGCCTTAGATTCAATTATCCCATAACCTCCATCAGAGGGCTCGCCAGTATCGTATTGCGCTTTTACATGATAACAATAGTTCATATAGTTTTCAGCAACCGTTATCGTATCCATAGTATCAGTAGTTGTAGAAACAAGGGTAGATGTTAAATCATCCGATACGAGATAGATATTATAAGACTGTGGCTCTTCATCTCTAATTTGCCCAGTTAGCAAATCAGGTATAGGCCTAGGACTATACAAATTTTCTAATAAGTAATCATTACTATTAACATGCAAAAAATCAGAGTTCTCATTAAAATTAGATAAACCTCTGAAATTGATTTCAGAAATGTCATTTTGAGAGTCTGAAGAAGCTAAAACAGCAAAGTTTGCCGTTGCTGCAGGAGGACCTGAAAAAGAAGCTAAAATTCCAAGATCTCCGACAAGTCCACTATAATAAGGACTGCCAGCTAATAATTCAGCAATAGTAGACCATGATGTGGCGCCATAGTAGTCTTCAGATGAGATCCAATTTCGATTCGTAGTCTCTGGCGAAAATGGTTCGACATCATTTGCAAGAGACAAATACATATTTGCTGGTTCATTTATAACAATATAAACATCTCCAGATTCAATCATGATTCCTAGATCAGAAACATCAATGGAAAACTGAGACAATCCGCCATCAACATTAGTATTACTTAAATCGATTGAGGCCGATATTATTAGTGGATCACCAACTGGACCATTTGCGCTTCCAGATGGATCTAAATAAGCTTCAATTGAAGCATTAGTCGCATCACCACCTTGATCGATAGATATTACAATTTGGTCTAAACTAGCAGGGTAATTTGCAGGCGTAAATCTAACAGCAAATGGGCATTCAGCTTCTGCACAACCTATTTGCGCTTCAAACACATCATCGTAATATGCAATATCATATTGCATTATCGAACCTGGTTTATACCAAGATAAATATACTTTTTCGTCTCCTGGGACTGCAGATAAAGAAACAGGAGTCGGCATATCCGGAGATAATACAAAGTCTTGAACGGTAGCTTCGGCTTGAGCAAGAACATTAACAGAAGATGATTCAGAAGAAAAGTTATTTCTTGAAACAGAAACAATTTGAGTACCAACCTCTAAATTCATAAGCATGTATAATCCATCAGCTCCTGTAGTATCTTTTACTCCATTTGCAGAAACAATAGCGCTATCGAGAGGAGCACCATTAGGATCCTTAATTGAACCTATAATATCTCCAAAAATAAAATCAGAAGCATCTTGGACCGTAATCATTTCACTTTCATAATTATCCCCGCCGACTGGTCCATCATAGACTGCAGTGACACCAAATGTATAATCAGTTCCATTTACAATGTTTGAAACAGTATAGCTAGTAAACTCTACAACATCATCATTGTTCTTAGTATCTCCAACATAAACATTGTAACCAAGAAAATCATATTCATTTCTATTCCTAGTATCATTTAATTCTAAGTCTTCAACAACCATTTGATTTGTTACAACACTAATATCTAGAGTATAATTACCAGAGTTAGTAGAATAGCCATCTACAACGACATAATACAAACCAGCTGGTAAAGTTCCTGAGAATGAAGATACAAAAGCACTCGTAAATGAAGGAGTAGAGCATGCATCATCATTGCACGCTATACCATTATCTTCAGGGGTAGCTTCAGGCGATGGAAAACTTCCCTCAACAACGTTACCATCGGCATCTAAAACATAAAGCTTTGAATCGTAGTCTGTATTTCCGCATAAAGAAAAATCGTAAGTAGCTCCTGAGCTAGTCATCATGTAAACAACATCTGGAGCAGTAGAGCTAGAAAATGGGCAAACAACATCATAGTCGTTTTCAAAACCGGCAGTTGTACCATCTGCAGAAAAAGGCATAGATGATATAATAAATGGGTTATCCATATTCTCACCAAGCGTTCCTGTACCACCACCGCCACCAGGTCCTTGCCAGATTAAAAGCATCTCTTCATCACCGGGAAAAGACATTAAATTTGTGGGTGCTGCGGCCTCCCAGCTCTCTGGAGTAGCAGAAATAGACGCACTAGGAACTGACTCAGCTTCTGCTCCGTTAACATCATAAACAGCTACTATAGTGTATGTGTATGTAGAACCATTCGTTAAGCCGTTATGTGCATATTCAAGTTCAGTAGTGTTAGCTAGTACCGTACTAGCTGTACCTTGTTGATATATTCTGTATGTAACAAAAGTTCCACAAGCAGCAGGTATTTCTCTATCAATATTATAAAAACCTGACTCGATTTTTTGAGGGTTGTTTGATTCTAACCCTTCAATAAAAGCAGCATCAACATGTTGACCTTTTTCAAAAGGAAATGGTTGTGCATATGTATATGATTGAACGCCAAACCAACCTTCATCAGTATCAAAAGATATTTCATATTCTTCAAACTGAGAATCCTCACTTCCTGTTTCACCTACAAAACTAAAAATTTCGTTTCCATTTAGGAATAAAGTAAATTCACCACCAGTATAAAGCCCGTCTCCGTAAGAATCATAAATAGTAAATACATAACTACCTGGCTCAATTTCCACATCCCACGTATAAGAAGTAGAGCTAGATAGTCCATCCTCTTCAGTTATTAAAGCATTGGAACCTGAGTTAACTAAATCCCATGAAGTTTCAGAACCATATGTATCTGTTGTTAGTTCAACTGTAAATGTAGAATTATTTGTAGGCTCATTCCAGGATATTATGTTCTGACCGTCGCCACCAAAAACATCAGCATCTCCTACAGGACATAATAACTGAGAACTTAATGGATTAAAGACTAAATAAATTAAAATAAGTAAAGATGCTTTTAATCTCACTTTTTCCTCCAAATATAAAAATTGAAACGTTCAAGGGTATTTTTGTAATATTAATAATGAAGTAAATTTAATATTTTAAATATTTTATTCAATTCTTTTATTCTTAAATATTTAAAATATAAATATACGTTAAATCGACCGGTGAAAACTTAAAATTAAGCTTTTTTCATATGAAGAATCTTTGCCATCTATGATCATAAAAGGCAAGTCTATCCTCAAATAAAGTGGCTTGTTATAAACTAGACTACTGAAACGAAAACCAATACCAAAACTTACGATACTTTTTATATCTTCCATTTGTTGAAAAAGTCCTGCATCTGAAAAAAGCGCTATTTCACTATTTATAATTCTATCCTCAAAAAAACCGTTTAAATCTACTTTTTTATTTAAAAAATAGATTTCAGTTGAAACAGAAGACATTGCATTAGTTTCAATCGCATCTTTGCTCGAAAGAGATCTTATGTTACCATCGCTAGGCAGATGGTATCCTACTTCAAACTCGTTCCATGCAAAAAAACTGTCAATTCCTCGCAAATATGATTTTTCGTACATATCTGGCGAGCTATTACCAGCGGGATTGAAAGATATTTGCTTTGGTGCACCATTTGAATTTGTCCAAATCTTGCCAAGAAAAAATCTTCCCCTTAAGCCACTATTAGTAAACCCAAAAATGGACCTAAGAATATTTTCTGATTTAATCGTTTTTGATTTTTTCATGCTAGAACGAAAAGATAATTTTGAAAAATTCCAATTTGAACTCGGACTAATAGAACTAATTAAGTCTATTGAATGACTAACATTATTATAAGCAATAATGTTTTTTAAATAAAAAGCAGAAATATCAACCAATTCGTACAAGTTAGTTCGAAATGTATCGATGTCAAATTGATGATAAGCACCTATTTTATAAGTTCGTTTAGGTTTATTATTGTAACCATGATTATACTTTGTTTTCTCAAAATCTACGCTCATTTCTGAAAGTCCAGGCAACTTAAAAGCTTTTAAGTTTAATTTAAAATTTTTAAATCTATGTACAGACTTAAAACTTCCAGCATAATACCAGTAAAAATTCTTTCTATTATCATCAACATTTTTTTTAGTTGCGTGATTAAATCTAAAAGATTGTTCTTCTAAATTCCCATAGGAACGTTGAAAATGTAACCCTGGGCTGTAACCATCTAGTTCGTTATAGTAAACAGAAGGTAGCCAGCTATAAAGTATTTTGTTCCTAGGCTTATAATTCATGCCAGGCCAGTCAAATACAATTTCATAATCTGAATTCGTGGAGTTATTCCTATAATCAACATCCAGTAGTTGGACATCTGGGTCTAGGGTAACTTTTTTTGGCTTTGAAGGTACTGAATAAGAAAAAACATCATTAGTATTCCACTCATAATTATTCCACCACCTTTTATCGACAGAACCATCATATAGTTCTGTTTCAACTAACAAAGGCATATGCCTATTACCTAAATTTTTTATTTCAACATCAATATCGTAAAAACCATATTTATTTTCTTTATTTTCCCAACTATTGATTCCGTAATCAAGCACTCTAGTGTCATGCAACCAAGGATCAAAGAACCACGCTAAATCTCTATTGGTAATTTTTTCAACAGATTCTATGAATTTTTGCTCGTCAACATGCTTTTGCTTCCAAGTCTCATAAAAATATTGAATTGATTTGTAATAAAGTGAATCACCTAAAACATACTTAAGCTCATTTAGCATTAAAGAAGGCTTGGTGTAAGCATTTTGCCTATAGGATGAACTATTTTTAAACAAATAACTTTTACGACTAATCGGTTCATCATATCCGCTCATAATATATTTTATAGCTCTCCATTGGTCATTATGCAACTTATTATTAAATGTCCAAAATTTTCTCTGATAGCTATCTGTCCAATCATCTGACTGCCAATCAAATCCAATTGGACCGTAGCGATCCATCATATAATCTCTTGTTTGAGCGGTTGTAAACCCTTCATCAATCCACGCTTCATCGACCTCATTATTTCCTAAAATACCATAAAACCATATATGCCCAATTTCATGAAGAATCAAACTTTCACGATCGCTACCATCCATAATAAGCATCGGATATTCCATTCCTCCTGATTTAAGCCTATCAGTATTGGTAACTTGGGGATAAGTATACTTACCAAATTTTTCATTAAGCCACTTCAGAGCACGGACGGACCTCTCTCTCACAACTCGATTCCAATCATTAGCATTCACTCTATTATAAAGCACATGAACATCGATTCCATCATAAATGTCATGCTCATAAAGAAAATTTGGAGAAGCTACCCAAGCAAAATCATGAACATTTTCAGCAACAAACCTAACTTTCCTATTTTTTGTTAATTCAGGTTCTTTATAAGATTCTTCAAATAACGCAAACCAGTCGTCAAAATCCGCTGACGTATCAACTCGAACCATCTCCCAACCTGGGTCACCGCTCTGGACGACACCAGAGGCTCCAATAATAAATTTTTCTGGTAATTCAAATTCCACATCAAATCGACCAAATTCACCGTAAAATTCTCCTTGGGCGTGGAATGGTTCAGCATGCCAGCCCTCATCATCATATACTGCTATTTTAGGATACCATTGCGCCATATTATATTGACCTTCGTAATAACCAGCTCTTTCAACCATACCTCCAATATGATGATTCCATTTGATATCAATACGCACTTCTTCACCTGGCAGGATAGCGCTTTTTAAGTTGGCGCGTAATACTGTATCATTTATTTTATAGTTATCGATTACAATATTTCGATCTTTCGCAACGGTAAGTTCTCTTACATGAATTTTACTTTGGTAACCCTCGAGTTCATCACGAAAGTAGGAAGCCCTTGAATTACTACCATAACCATTTAAATAGTCTCTTGTCTTTACTGAACCAAGTTGAAAAGCATTGGGATATAGATGAAGATAGATTTCATTTAACTCATCAGGGGAATTGTTTTTATACGTTATGATAGAACTGCACGCTAATTGCCTTACACTATCAATTAAAATCACATTCATTTTATAATTAACAGATTGTTGCCAATAATTATCGCTACTGAACAAAAATGAAAGAGCAAAAAAAAGTATATATACAGTTCTTTTAAGTACGCGAACCATTACTAATGCGAGCTATAAATACGGTTTAAAATCCTTAGAAAAGACATGTCCAGGTCTAGCACCTCTGTAAGTTTTAACGATATATCCTTCTCTGTCAATTAAAAATGTTGTCGGAACAGCTCTTGTACCTACGCCAGAGATAGTCCCAAAATCACTAAATGCTTTGTATGATTCATTACCCTCAATATCAGTTAGAACAGGATAGTTTATTTTATAATAATCAGAAAACTTTTTAATACTTTCGGCACCACCGGATTGAATTGCTATACCAACAATTTCTAAACCTTCATTATTAAACTCATCGTATAGTTTAATAAAATCAGGTATTTCTTGTCTACACGGCCCACACCAAGTACCCCAAAAAGTGAGCAAAACCACTTGTCCTTCATATGCTGAATAAGTCAAAACATTTCCATCCAAGTCCGCTAACATAAAATCAGGTGCTTTCATTTTTTGAGATTCTTTGCTTGTTGGGCTTTTTGCTTTCTCAGTTTTTATTACTTTGTTATTCTTCAGAGGCACTATTGCATTATTATTAACTTTTTCCAAAGTCATTTTTTGATTTGAAACATTCAAACTTTGTTTAGTTTCATTTACCTTTTTCTTATCTTCTTTACCACTACAGCCTAAGAACAATGTTAAATACAGAACCAAAAAATATTTCAAGTAAATCATTTATTAATTCATTCCCTTATTTGTTGAACAATAATTTTAAGAAAACTATCATTGGTTTTTAGAAAAATACTTTTTAATTCCATTAGACAAAAATCGATCAAACCCGTTAGGTATATAACCGCCAGTATCAGCTAAAGTAGACTCAGTTTTTGGATCTAGTATAACATAATATGGCTGAGTGGCTGTTTTATATCTTTCAAATTGCATTTGAGCATAAATTGCACTCAATGAGTCTTTTTTATCAACATAGAGTCTAGCTAAAACCATATTATCAAGGTGGTTTTTTATTTTTTCTAATGGAAAAATTCGTCTTTCCATTACTCTGCAGTTGGCGCAATAGATTCCAGTGAAATCTATGAATAAAGGTCTGTCCTCTTTCTTCGCAAGCGCCAAAGCACCATCGTAGTCATTAACGAACCAACCTTCTTTTACAGCAATCTCATCTTCTGTTGGAGGAGGAGGCACCATTGCTTCAATTAATTCATCTGCGAATCTTGGAAGCCCATTATAATGAAAGGTTGGTCCAGAAAAAAAGGATAGTCCAATAGGAAGAAGAACTAAAGATGTAATAATTATTCCAATGTAACTAATATTTTTCCTGTTGTTCCGAGTACCTTTTTGGAAAGAAAAGATACCAGATAAGTATAAAATTAATAATAATCCTATAAGAAGGAATAATCCCAAAACTACATTTCGAGGCAATATTCCAAGTCCCCATTCTAAATCAGGAACCCATAAAAATTTCACAGCCGCTGCTAATTCCACAAAACCAAAAACAACTTTAGCTTTTTCCATCCATATACCAGATCTTGGCAACTTATCTAATGATGATGGAAATAAAGATAAAATGAAAAAAGGAAAAGCAAAAACAACCCCATAAACCGTCATACCCAACAAGCTAGTTAGTAAACCAGTTGCTGTTCCGCTCGCTGCAACTACAAGAAGCATTCCAACGACTGGAACCGTACAACTAAAACTGGTTATAGCAAAAGCAATACCTAAAATAAAAGCACCAAAATAAGCATTCTTGGCTGATTGCCCTGCTTTGTCTGTTTTGCTAAGTAGTGCTCCAGCGACATTTACATTGATTACGCCAAACATCCACAATGCAAAAAAAATAAATAGAAGCCCTAGAGCCAAATTAAGCCAAGCATTAGTAGCAATAAAGTTGCCAATATTTGCATAGCCAGTTTGAACAGCCGCATCGTTTACACCCCATGATAAAAAACTTACAAGCAGTCCAATAAAAACAAAAGTACCGGCAATACCAGAGCCATAAAGAGTAGCAACGGAAATCCTTCCAATATTCTTGTCTTCACTTACTTTTCCAAAGAATGAAATTATGATTGGTATCATTGGGTAAACGCAAGGCATTACCCAACTTAAAATTGCCCCGCCTATTGCAATGATAATTAGATTTAAAAATGAATTAGTCTTGTTTTTTTCGATTTCATCACTTCTGGAAATACTTAAAGTAGTTCTACCATCTCTTGGCTCCCCAGGCAGAATTTTGATTAAAATCTTTTTGGATACTTCTTTTGGAGGATAACAAAGTCGTTCATTACAGACTTGATAATAAACGTTTACGATGAGTTCATAAATTCCAGGAATCAAGTCGTCTTTCATGAGTACCTGGGTCGAAAATCGAGTATCACCATTATGATAAAACGAGGTCATATCGAAACCAGGATCATATTTTTCGGTTGGATTAGGCTCAATTATTTTAGCAATGGAACTAATCGATTCTCCAGTTATCTCAATTTCTGTTGCTAGCGGGCCATCTACAATTTTATATATTGAATAGATTTTCCATTCCCTTTCCATCTCAGCATCTATAACTATGTTGATTACCTCGCCTGCTCGAGCCGAAGAATCTGATTGCACCTTTATAACAACAGGGTTAGTAACCTGTGACGAACTGACGCTAACAAAAAAGACAAAACTACTTATAAAATATTTAATCATATTAGAGTTGTATTTTACTTCAGACTTGAACATAATTTGTAATAAATATTATGTTTGTCCGGCTCTAGATTTTTAAGAGTTTTTAGGCTCTTTGACATTGCGTTTTTGCCACACTCTAACAACTTATCAAAGTTATCAAAATCGGACCAATGAATGCCTGAAACCTCAGGCTTAACTAAAATGTCTGCTTGCCTGGACAAATTGTTTTTTAATCTCAAGGATGTAATAATATCTGAACGCCTCATTATCTCTATCATGTTTGGTTGACTTAATGGTTTTAATTCATAATTAGTTATATCTACTGCCATTACCATTTCAGCGTGTTCTCTGAGTATTTCGACGGGAATTGGCGATGTTACGCCACCATCTACAATTAACTTCCTATCTTTTTTAGTAGCTTCAAAAAAACCAGGGATAGAAGAGCTCAAAATGAGGGCTTCTTTAATATCACCACTGCTGTAGATAATTTCTTCGCCGCTTTGGATATCTGTAGCTACAACCTTTAGAGGGATTTGAAGTTCTTCAAAATTATTGCAAGGCATCATGAACTCTACCGAATTTTCAATTACTGAACGAGGAACAACGTAAGAATCATTCAAGCCTAGCCTACCAGCATAGCCTTGTTTTGCTAGTGCAGTATTTTTCTTGAGAAAAGTTTCTTTATTACGTTCAGCCATTAAAGAACCGGAACTAAAGCTTGCAAATAAATCACTATTCATCAGTTCACGGAAGCGAATTTCTATCCAATTAGGATCTAAAGTTGCGGCATACATTGCACCAATCATTGAACCGGCACTCACGCCAGCGATTAAATCAGGCTTAAGCCCACTTTTATGGAGAACTTGAAGTGCCCCGATATGTGCAACACCTCTTGAGCCTCCTCCTCCTAGAGCAAGCCCTAGATACGATTTTCCCATCTATTATTTTTTATCTTCTAGGGCAACCTTCATTTCAATTCTATCGTCTGGATTATCCCTCGCATCTCTTGGTGCACTGACTATAGCATCGACAACTTCCATACCACTAACGACTTTACCAAAAACAGTGTATTGGTTATCTAAAAAGTTTGCATCTGCAACACAAATAAAAAATTGACTTCCTCCACTATCAGGGTTTTGAGACCTTGCCATAGATAATATGCCTCTAGCATGCGTAGTCGTACTAAATTCAGCCGGTAAATCCCAAGTAGATTCAGAATCTTCACTTCCAATACCAAAAAATTTTGCAGCATTACCCCCTGTTCCATGCCTACTTTTGTCTTCTGATTTTGATAGTGGGTCACCACCTTGAATCATGAACCCAGGAATCACTCTATGAAAGGTTGTTCCATCATAATAACCATTTTGAGCATGCAATTTAAAACTCTCAACATGCTTCGGAGCAATATCATCAAAAAATTCTAATTTTATATCACCAAATTTTGTTGTAATAACTGCTATATCTTTGTCCATAACTGTATCCTTATTTTTTTGTTTTGTTCCACAACCTACTATAGTCAAAATAATAGCAAGTAATATTGAAGTTTGTTTTATCATTACGTTTTTCTACTCCCTGGTTTTTGTACTGGAATTTCTTTTAAATTATTTGGTACACTATCTACGTCATAACTTACGACCTCAAGCTCAACGATTGAATATTGATTTTTATGAAGATTTATAGTACCGTTGCTTCTATCTACAAGAATAGCAACTCCGGAAATTAAACCGCCTAATTTGGTAACTTCATTCATGACTTCCTTAACTGAGCCACCAGTTGTTATAACATCCTCAACAACTAGTATGTTTTGATTTTTTTTTATACTGAAACCTCTACGGATGCACATGGATCCATTTTTTCTTTCTGCAAAAATAGTTTTAGCATTTAGCAAACGTCCAACCTCAGTACCTAAAACAATACCACCAATAGCTGGCGATATTACTGCGTCAATTTTTGTCGAAATAAAATTATCAGCGATCATAGAAGCAAATAATGTGAGATATTTAGGATATTGCAATACTTTTGCACACTGAAAGTAAGAAGGGCTATGTTTGCCTGAGGTAAGGACAAAATGCCCAGACAACAAAGCCTCAGTTTCTTCAAAAATATCAACTATTTTTTCTTTATCCACTTAATGCCTCATTTATTTTTTCAACGTAGGATAGTGCAGATTCACGTATGGATTTTTCAGAACAATCACCAGAAAAGGAGATATCTCTCGATACATTTATAATTCCTATCCCAGTTTTATTCCCCTCAAAGACACAATGATTTAAATCACCACCTTGAGCTCCTACTCCTGGAATTAATATAGGTAAATCAGGCGCTAATTTTCTAACTTTTGAAAGCTCTTTAGGTGCTGTTGCTCCAACTACTAATCCTACATTATCCTTTAAATTTAAATCATTTGCCCATTTTGCAACCAGTTCATAAATATGATCACCGCCTATTAGATTTTGACTTTGAAAGGTGTCAGCGGAGGGGTTTGAGGTCCGACATAATATAAAAACACCTTTTTCTTCATAATCAATAAAAGGTTTAATACTATCTTCGCCCATATAGGGGCTCAGCGTAACACAATCAAACCCAAAATGATTAAATATACTTTCAGCATATTGTTTTGCAGTATTACCTATATCACCCCTTTTTGCGTCTGCAATAACTATAGCATCGTCTCCAATGTAATCGACTATATCCTCTAACCATTTAAATCCCTTAGCACCCCATCTTTCAAAAAAAGCAAAATTAGGTTTGTAGCACAATGTTATGTCTCTAGTCGCATCAATAATTCTTTTTGAGTGTGATACCAAATCATCAAATTCATTAGATTTAACTAAAACAGGATCAACATCTATACCAACACAAAGGTAGGAATTGATGTTTTTTGCTCTATTTTTTATCTTTTGATTAAAAGGAATCATGGTTCGAAATATACTTCGATAAAAATACATTTAAAAAACTGAAATAATAAGTTTATACAATAAAACAGAATTGTGAATGAAAATTTTAAATCAGTAAACTTTATTAATGAAAAAAATCAAAAATAATACGACAACAATTACGAATGTTATAGCTTCTAGCGGATCATTTGATATTGAGCTTATTGAAAGTCTCGGTACAGAAGACTACGAATCATTAATGGAAATATCAGCATCACTTGCTGAAGACTATGGCGAAAAATATATATTAACAAAAAACACCATTAACAAATACTTTAACCGCTCTGGCGCCCTTCCGATTATTGCGCGATTCGAAAATAAAATTATAGGATATATAATTGGAATGCCCTTAGAACTTTTATCTCAGGAACCCTGGGCCAGGCTAGATGAAAACTATGGGAAATTCAATACTTTATATACGTACGCTTTTGTAATAAAAAATGATTTTAAAAAAAAAGGTTATGCGAAAATATTAAAAAAAGTTTATATCAGTTGGGCAAAAAAAAAAGATGGAATTCTTTACAATACTGGACATGTAAAATTAGGTATTTCTAAAAAATTTAAAGGTCAAATCAAAATTATTGCAGAAATTAATAACTGGCAAGGCACTGGCGAAATATTTGAATATTATCGTAGAAATTTAGATCCTGAAAAAATCTATGAAAACTAAAGTAATGAAATACATTGATACTCTTTTTTAAAAACAAATAGCACTTAGTGATTCGTGAGCGAGGCCCCTTAAGGCCTTTATACTCGCTCGCTCAATAAAATCATAATTTAATGCTTCCTGTGTCGCAATAATGTGATCTAGAATAATATTTTTTGTTTTGGTGTCTACAACTTTTATCGATAAAAAAGCCTCCGATTTAAAAGGCTGTTTTCTATTAGCTCTACTAGTATTTCCAATAGATGATACTCCAAAAAACATCGATAAATCAGCATCATCTTCATTATTGACAAAAACCATCTCATATTTAGATTCAAAACAAGATTTGACAGATTCATTGAAAATGGATTCGTTTAAACTAGAGTTAACACTTTGGATAGTTTCATTTAAAAAAACTTTTTTACTACCGGGGACAACTGCAATTTTAAATTCTTTTTTATCAAATAAAAAAAAATCAAAAAAGGGTGTATTTAACATTGTTTCATAATCGATTTTAAAAGTAAGACTATATGGATTTCCATCATGAGATAATGGAATTTTTAGCTCATTTACATCAGTTAAATTATCAGTTACATTAATTAAATCAGTAGCACTTCCAAAGTCCAGAATCGTATTTATATTATCTAATTTTTGGTTAGTTTTATTATCATAAATGCTTACGTTAATATTTACACCATTTTTAGCAATTGGAAGACTATTAATTATTGCCGGTTCAAGTGAAAAAGTAATTCTGTCATTGTAATCATTAATAATTCTTTTGGTTTTTTCTAGAATATCTGTCTCAACATTTTTTTTATTATTTTTAATTAACAAATAATCAAAATGAGTTACAAGATGGTCAATAATCGATGAAAGAATTATAAGATTTTCAATCTTTAAATCGTCATTCAACAAAGATATCTGTTTTTCAACATCATAATTATTAAATCTTTGTGCTATGTTTTTATAGTAATCTTTTTTATTTATGCTCAACAAAGAATAGTTAATTCCATTGTCAACAAAAGAGCTATCAATTTTTTTTAATGAACTAATTAAATCTTTCCGTCCACTCATAATGTGTTTGGTAATTTTATGAAGATATTTTTCTTTTATTTCATAATTTTCAATAAATATTTTTTCCAAATCCAATCTTAATTTTTCCTTCATCAGGCTTAGAGCATTATTTTCTGAAGTAATTGAATCGTTTGCACTAGCTTGTCCCACTTTATACCATTTTTCAATATCAATGGGCACACCTTTTATCCAATTAGGAACTCTTTTTTTAGACTTTTGGACTGGAGTTAACTCTGGTTTAGGACTACAAGATTGAATAGAAAAAATAAAAAGAAAAATGAGGATAGTGAAAAAAATTTGGCGCATTATCAGAATGAAGCTATCAAGATTAATTACTTAACCACAAATTTTCATACTAACTACTTTTGCCAAATTCATAAGCGAATTAATTCCTGCTTTTTCAATTGAATTAAAATCTGAACCACTTTCTTCAAAAACTTTTTGGTTGAAAAATTCTTCATTTGAATTACTATCTGTAATAGTTAGGTGACCAGACGAATGAACAAAATTTGGATAAATTTTACTTATTTTATCGGTGTTTTCTTCTGTAATGACATCAAGTTTTATCGCAATACTCGATTCTTTTTTTTCCATCGTAAAATTTGCAGAGTATTTCTTTTCAAAACACTTTTTAATAGCATCAACTACAGGTA
This sequence comes from uncultured bacterium, assembly GCA_938092125.1. Lineage (GTDB taxonomy): Bacteria > Fidelibacterota > Marinisomatia > Marinisomatales > UBA1611 > TMED80. Next base: position 424 of record CALKMQ010000009.1, on the reverse strand, counting down.
AATCTTTTAAACTATTGTGAAAATTATTAATACTATTTTCAAAAAACATATTTGGTGATTTTTGCATTACAGATAATTTGCACTTTTTGGGGCTTAGCTTAAAAAGTTTGACAAGATCATCATTGAGCAAGACATTAAATGCTACGTTAAAATGAAGCTCATAGCCATTTGCAACTTTGTTTAATGATCTAACTTGGTATTCAATTGAACCATCTTCTTTTGATATCAATAAATCAGATTCATCAAAGCTCTTGGATCTGGCTTCAATCCATAATCCAGATAACATTTTCCCAGATAATAAATCTTTTGATATTACATTAACTCTTTTGCTTTCATTTACTAATGGTATTTTTTGAAGATATTCTGATTTGTATTCCAACTGAATTCGATCATTATAATTGTGAGTTATTTCTTTTAATTGTAA
>CALKMQ010000008.1 GCA_938092125.1 uncultured bacterium | reverse complement strand
ATTTAGGGGTAACAAAGTTTATATGTATTGGTACTAATATTGAAGATTCTAAAGAAAGTCATAATTTAGCTCTTAATTATGAAAAAATTTTTTCAACTGCTGGTGTGCATCCACATGATGCTGAGGAAGTAGCAGAAAATTATATTGATGAGCTTTACAATCTGTTAAAGGACAAGAAAGTATTAGCTGTCGGTGAGATAGGTTTAGATTATTTCAAAGAGCTATCAGATATCAGAGTTCAAAAAAAAATATTTGCTGAACAGTTGGAGCTCGCTCAAAAAATTAATAAACCAATTGTTTTTCATAATCGAGATTCAGATTACGACATTATTAACACATTATCAGAGTTTCCAAACGTTTATGGTGTCGCACATTGTTTTTCCAGCACATATGATGTAGCAAAAAAATTAATAGACATGGGGTTTTACATTTCATTTTCTGGCAATTTGACATTTAAAAACAGCCATCTCCCTGATGTTGCAAAACGACTCCCAATTGATCGTTTATTAGTTGAAACAGATTCACCTTTCCTCAGTCCTGTCCCTCATAGAGGAAAGACTAATGAACCTGGAAGGGCTCGATTTGTTGCCGATTTATTAGCAAGGTTACACAATTTGAGTATAAATGAGGTTGCTCAGATAACAACGACGAATGCAAAAGCTATTTTTAATTTTTCCTAACTCGTTTTTATTTTGATGGGAAAATCAAAACACTCATTTAGAAAAAAGTGGGGCCAAAATTTTCTAGTTGATCCAAATATTATAAAAAAAATACATCATACAATAAAACCAGCTAGTATTGATAATATTATAGAAATTGGCCCAGGAGATGGCGCATTAACTCAGGTACTTCTACCAGATGTAAAAGATATGATATCAGTGGAAGTGGATCCATTTCTAATTGATAAATTGTATGATAATAAAAGCTTGAGTTCATTAAAAATCATTCATGATGATATCCTAAAAACTAATATTAATGATTTAGATATTATTAATCCTGTGCGAGTTGTTGGCAATATTCCTTATAATATTACTTCACAAATTATTTTTTGGTTAATTGAACAATTAGATTTTTGGGAAGACGCCTTTATTATGGTTCAAAAAGAAGTAGCCCAAAGACTGGTAGCAAAGGCATCTACAAAACAGTACGGTAGATTGACAGTAGTCGTTGGTGCTTATCTAGATGTTGAATACTGTTTCTCTATTCCACCAACAGTCTTCATTCCTAGGCCAAAAGTAAATTCGGCATTTATTAGGTTCACGAAGAAAAAAATTGCATTAGTAGAGGATGAAAAATATGTAAAATTTAATAATGTTGTTAGAATGGCTTTTAACCAAAGAAGAAAAATGTTAAAAAATTCGCTTAAAGGCTGGGATGTCTCAGAGAATGTAAAAGAGAAAATTAATTTTTCTAGGAGGCCGGAGACCTTATCCATAGAAGAATTTGTAATGTTAGTTTAATGCTTGATTATGTGATCATACACAATTAAGATTGCCAGCAAATTTAATATGCCACACTTACACTTTAGGAGGTGAAAAAAGTGGTAGAAATACAAGTTAGAGATAAAGAACCTCTTGAAAGAGCTTTAAGACGTTTTAAAAAGAAATGGGAAAGAGCGGGAATCCTAAGGGAGCTTCGTGGAAGAGCATTTTATATAAAACCTAGTGATGAGAATAGAGAAGCTAGAAAAAAAGCTACTCGCAGAATGGCTAGGAATGCCAGAATTGAGGCGTTGAGGAATAATCCAAGAGGTGCTAGACGTAGAAAAAAGCGCACAACGGATACACGTCGTAGTCGCTAAATACAATAACTCATATTAGTTATTAGATTATTAAGGGCTCGTTTTTTTGGGCCCTTTTTTTATGGAAATAGTTAGCGTTAATCTTCTATCTTTTAAAAATTAAAATTTTATTTATAGGAATCAACTATGTTAATTCGAAGTATATCTGGAATAAGAGGTCTTGTAAATGAAGACCTAAAGAATGAAGAAATTACCAAATATGCAAACGCCCTTCATGATTTTCTTGATCCTGGTGTTATTTATGCAGGTAGAGATAGTAGACCTTCTGGTGAAGAGATTACTGAAATTATGATTGATGAATTAGTTAGGCTTGGTCGGACAGTTATTTATTGTGGCATTGTCCCCACTCCTACCGTTCAATTTATGGTTCATACTAGCGAGGCAGTAGGAGGGTTTATTATTACTGCTAGCCACAATCCTATTGAGTGGAATGGGATAAAGTTTTTAAGAAGTGATAGTACATTTTTTCACCAAGAAGATTGTGAAAAATTATTTTATCTAGCTGATAATGTTTCTTCTATTAGAAAATATTCAGAGGAAAGAGGAATGTTATGGGAAGAAAAGAACGCAATTTATAAGCATACGATTAAATGCTCTGAATTAAAATGCATTAATCTAGATACTATCAGAGGCAGAAAATTCAAAGTTGTAATTGATGCCGTTAATGGTGCAGGGGCTAATGCGCTTCCAGAAATGTTAAACTTATTGGGTTGTGAAGTAGTGAAGCTAGATTGCGAACCAAGTGGCGTTTTTAGAAGAGGAACGGAGCCTTTGCCTGTCAATTTAAGTGAACTTTCAAAACAAGTATTAGAGAATAACGCTGACCTTGGTTTTGCGGTTGATCCAGATGCAGACAGGTTGGCTGTTGTAGATGAAAAAGGTCGCCCGTTAGGAGAGGAATATACTCTGGTCCTTTCTGTAGATGGCTATATCAATACCCTTGGAGTTGAAAGTGATATTTTTGTATCAAATCTTTCTACTTCCATAGCATTAGATAAGCTCGCTTTAAAGAATAATTGTAAAGTTGAAAGATCTGCAGTCGGTGAGATTAATGTTGTTAACAAAATGAATAAATTAGATTCAAACTTAGGAGGCGAAGGTAATGGCGGCGTAATCTTAAGAGAATGTCATCTAGGTAGAGATTCGTTAGTAGCAGTGACAATGGTTTTGAACCGAGTTGCTCAGTCTACCTATCCGCTTAGTGAAATATATAATTCACTACCTCAATTCGAAATAGTGAAAGATAAAGTAAATGTTGATGGTATTAAGATTGATGACTTTTTATCAAAAGTAAATAATTATTTTAAAGAGGGTAAAAAAAATACAATTGACGGATTAAAAATTACGTGGCAAGAAAAATGGGTTCACTTGAGAGCTTCAAATACCGAGCCTATTGTAAGGATATATGCTGAAGCGCCAATAAAAAAAGAAGCTGAAGAACTTGTCTTGCAAATTAAGAGTTTGATTTAGAGACTAATTTTAGTTGTATATAGCAAGTAAATTAAAGGTTAAAAAATGAGTGAGCCAGTATTAATTAAAAAAGGATCAGAGATAGAGTTGAAAGTTGAATCTCTAGCATTTGGTGGGATGGGATTAGCAAAAATAGATGATTTCGTTGTTTTTGTTAAAAATGGAATCCCAGGTCAACGTGTTAATGCTTTTATTTATAAAAAGAAAAAGGGTTTTGCTGAGGCAAGGGTTACAAAAATCATTGATGATTCTCCTTTTGTAGCTGAATCAAAGTGCAGTCACTATTGGATTTGTAGCAAGCTTCAGAGCCTTTCTTATGAGCAACAGTTGAAAGAGAAAGAGAAACAAGTGGAGGATGCCTTTCAGCGTTTAGGTGGATTTTCAGATTTTAAATTAGATGATATTAAGGGGGCTAAACAAATCTATAATTACCGGAATAAAATGGAATTTACGTTTTCTCCTCATCGATGGATTCTTGAATCTGAACCTGAGGGTGTAGATAGTTCATTTGCTTTAGGTCTGCACATACCGGGCAGGTATGATAAAATTTTAGATGTTGATGAATGTCATATTCAGCCAGAATTAGGGAATAAAATACTTTCTATTGCCAAAGACGTATGCCTTAACAATCGAGAATTAAAACCATATGACCCAAAAACAAATGTGGGCTTTCTTAGGTATTTAATGTTGAGGTTTGGAGTCAAAACCGATCAGTTAATGGTAAATATAGTTACTGCATATGACGATATAAATAAATTATCCCCATTGATTGATACATTGCTGAAAGATGTTCCAGAAATAACGTCCATGGTTAATAATGTTAATACTCGCAAAGCAGATGTAGCATACGGTGAATTCGAAAATTTAATTTATGGTAATCAATATATTGAAGAAAAAATTGGAGAATTAAAATTTGAAATATCAGCCAATTCATTTTTCCAGACTAATTCGTATCAAGGTGAAGTTCTTTATGAGGAAATTAAAAAAGCAGCCGATCTTAAAGGGGATGAGATTGTTTATGACCTTTATTGCGGAACCGGCAGCATTGCATTATATCTAGCGGGGCATGTGAAAGAAGTTTATGGGTTTGAAGTAATTAGATCTTCTCTTGAGAACGCAGAAAAAAATTCTGTTATTAATGGAATTGATAACGCTTACTTTTTAAAGGCCAATTTAGATACTTTTTTTAAGTCTAGGCAGCTACCAAAGAGGGTTCCTAAACCAGATATTATTATAGTTGACCCGCCTCGCGCAGGGATGCATCCAGATATGTCTGGTTATTTACATAAATTAAAAGCTGATAAAATCATTTATGTTTCTTGTAATCCAACAACTCAAGCAAGAGATGTCCAAATACTTTCCGATAACGGATATAACATTAAAAACGCAGTCATGGTAGATATGTTTCCACATACCCCGCATATTGAGATGGTTATGTTACTTTCGAAGTAGGGCTTTTGAAAATCTAGAATCAGGAATTTTTTTATTAAATTGGATATTATCTATTATCCATTCTGTCCCTTTACTATTTCTTTTTAATTCGTCCTTGTATACAAATTTTGAAGGGAACCACCGTCCATCTATCTTTTTAATACCCTCAAGCGATGCAGTTTTAAGAAGTTTCCCACTCTTAGCATATAGTTCTTCTTTTTTTGGTAATAGATATTCTTTATCAACCCAAGATCTTCTTTCTGGATAAGATAGCCCTTTTACTTTTGCATTTAATACCATAACCCAGTGTTCTCTACCATCTAAAATGGCCAATCCTTCTATAGTCGCGCTATAAAGTTCTTCCATTGGGCGGTCTTCCATCATGTCATTATATGACATATCAGAGCCCATTACTGATTGTCTGAGCATATGGCCAGAAATCTGGATAACTCGGTCAGTTTGAGGAGAATAGGTGTACAACTTTTCTCCTATTTTTAACATTTTTGTTCCGGCTTCTCTTGGCGGAGATAGATATTCCGTGAATGCGAGTTCAGTGCCAACCACCCAATTTTTTGATTCAATTGTTCTATTATTTCGCCTTCCTTTAACAACCATTTTACTAGTCATTATCCTAGAATTTGCATTGAGGTTTTTATCCATTGCTTTCAATATATCATCTGCACTCATTTGATCAGATTGAGTGAATAAAAAAGAATAGGAAAGAAAAAATAAAATCAAACAATTTTTCATGCTTCAAGCTCCTTAAATAATTGTGACATTTCACGCTTATAAATAGCAAGACCAGCAAGCATTGTTCCTAGTCCTGTTGCTAAAACGCCAGGGATAAACCCTATATAATACAATTCTGATGTTACTTTAGCATAGAAAACATTAGGTAATACCATTTCACTTGACATTTGATTTATAGCCTCTGAATAATCTATGCCAAACTCTTGCACGTAATAAGTAAGAGATACTCCTAAAAGTGTTCCTAATAATGTTCCTACAAATCCAATAAGTACTGCTTCAATTATCATTGATCGGTATACTTGCCCCTTAGACTCTCCTATTGCAAGGCGAAGCCCAAATTCACCGTAGCGTCGTAAACCATTCATCAATCCCATATTCCATAAAACAACCATAACAATAACCAAAAATATTGCTGCCATGACGCTCATCGCTACATTACTAAAATCAACCATACTTGCTAGTTGACTACTATCTCTTAGAGCAATCATTTTGGGGGTAAAGATAGCTGGGTCTTCTACAGATAAATCCTCCCACTCATTAATATTGTCATACATCTGATTGTCAGATAATGCATCTGTTCTTTGTTTTGGTAGCTTTCTTTTTTCAGCGTTACTGATTTTATTCCATCCTGCCATATAAGATAGAGCATTATATGATTCTTCATTGCGAAGCATCTGTGCGATACTATCGCTATATGTTAAATTGAAATCACTTCGAATTCTTACTGCGTCCTCGTCATCATAATAAAGAGAATTATGGTAACCAAATATTTCTGAAGCGGCATCTTCCATATCAAGAGCTTGTCTTGCGCCAGAAATATCAACCAGTATCATTTGTCTATCTGCTTGACCTTTATTCAAATTAAATGTTCCTACTACATTAAAATTATATGTAGTAAAAGCATTGTCCATCGTAGAACTAATTAGTGTTATTGCACTTCCAATATCTACATTTATTTGTTCAGCTAATTTTGAGCTAATTAGTGCATCATCTCTATTTTTTAGAAGGTGGCCACTTATCAGGTATTTTTCAAGTTCCCATATCTCTACTTGGCGAGATTTTTCTGAAAAAAAATCAATTCCAATTCCAAAAACTGGTGCTTGTTCTTTCGTTTCTCCATTTTCATTAGGGACATCTAGTAATCCGCCAAATGTGATTCGAGGACTCCAAAAATAATTTGGGTACATATTATAAAGAGTTCGAATTATTTTATCAGTTTCAAATAGTGCAAGATCATTAGG
>CALKMQ010000007.1 GCA_938092125.1 uncultured bacterium | reverse complement strand
AATATTCAATTCACGGTACCTGAACAATCTTTCGTAAAGTTATTCATTTATGATATTAATGGTAAGACTGTCTATAAGATTATTAACAGTGAATTAAAATCAGGATATTATAATGTGGTATGGGATGGGACAAATGAACTTGGACTTAAAGTTGGATCGGGTATTTACTTTTACCGTTTAGAAGCTAAAAATTTTACAAGTTCACAAAAAATGATTTTTATAAAGTAATGTTTCGCTAACTACTTAAACTATGATTTAATAGTATAGTAAGTTAATCGTAAGAGGCATGTAAGTTTCGCCTGATGCAAATGCAAACAAAGTCTAAGTCCCGCTTAAAAGTCTTTTTAGATAATCCTTCAAAAGCCCTATGGTCTCTGGCTATACCAATTATGTTTGGTATGGGCATACAGACACTTTACAACTTAGTTGATATGTTATTTATTGGTAGGCTTGGAGGTAATGCTATTACTGGTATAGCATTTAATATGCCTTTGTTTTTTTTGGTACTAGGTCTTACGATGGGACTGGGTACTGGTGTTACTGCCGCAATTGCAAGATTCATTGGAGAAGAGAACAAAAAAGAAGCCGATAATTGTGCCGAGCATGCTGTATTTATCGCTTTTATCATTAGCATTACTCTTTCTTCAGTTGGACTGCTTTTTGGCAAAGATATTCTATCATTATTTGGAGCGAGTGGTGAAATATTAAATTTAGGTTGGGAGTATTTGCATGTAATGTGTGTTGGTATGCCGTTCATGATCTTTTCTGGGTTTTTCAGGTCAATCCTTGCTGGTGAAGGTGATATGAAGTTTCCAATGATGGTAGCTGGCTTAGGTACTATCTTAAATATAATTCTAGATCCAATTTTTATTTTTGAATTAGAAAGTTTTGGAAATATTGGATTTGGGTTAGGTATTTCAGGTGCTGCGATGGCCACAGTCATAAGTCAAGCAATTGTTTTCATCGTTTTTATTTTTATGCTATTCTTTAAAAATCACTCATATATTACTTTTAACCTTAATGATTTTTCATTCTCATCAAATATAATTTTGGACATTATCAAAATTGGCTTACCGGCATCACTATCAATGATTGTGATGGCAGTGGGGCAGGGTGTTTTCAATAAAATCCTTGTACATATCTCTGTTGAAACTGTAGCCGCTTATCAAGTCGCTGGTAGATTAGATATGCTTGTTTTCTTGCCTATTTTTTCCATAGCAGCCTCACTCACAACTCTTATTGGCATGTTTTATGGAGCAAAAGAATATGAGGCTCTTCGGTTTACAATTAGATATGGAATTTTCTCAGCATTAATAATAACTATTTTTTCTTCAGCAACGGTTTATATTTTTGCTGATCAGGTAGTAAGGTTTTTTACTGAGGATGAATCAATAGTAATAATTGCTGTTAATTTTTTACAGATCTTTGCATTTGCTTATCCCTTTATTGCAGTAGGAATAACTACGGGAAGAGTTTTGCAAGGCTTAGGTAAAGGATTACCTGTACTAGTCATAACAATTGTAAGAGTACTCGGTGTTTCTGCGCCGTTATCACTATTTTTTATTTTTGTGATGGATAAATCTGTTGAGTGGGTTTGGTATTCAATGATGCTCTCAACAGTTGTAGCGTTTGCTATTGGACTTACATGGCTAGTTTCTACTGTCAAAAGACTGCCAGTGAAAAATGAAGTATAAATAAATTCAAATTTAGTTCTTATCATATTTAGCTATACTACTTTTTGATTTGTTTATTATCCAGTCATAAAAAAACTGTGGCAAAATATTAAAAGTTTTTACAAATAATCTCATTTGCCATGGATATATATATGTTTTTTTACTAGCTTCGATTGCTTTTATAAAAGCTTTTGAAGCTGAGTTAGTATCCTTTAAAAATGGTTTAAATAAGATTTTTTCTGTCATTGGAGTATCTATAAATCCGGGACAAATTGAGACTGCTTTAATTCCATTTTCAATGAGTATTGGTCTCCACGAATCAAATAACCTTTTCACGGCTACTTTCGAAGCTGAATAACCTCCTTTATGTGGAATTGGTATAAAACTAGCTACTGAACTAACGACAACAACAGTGCCACTTTTTTGTTCTTTCATTCTTGGTAGAAATGGTAATATAGTATTCGTTACTCCAAGAATATTGGTCTCTAAAACTCTATTTATTTTTTCGCTAGTACCTGAAAAGATATCATCGCTACTTCCGACACCAGAATTAGCAATTAAGATATCGATACCTCCAGCTACTTCAATAAAATTTTTTGCTGATTGTTCACACTCAGATTTATTTCTTACGTCAGTTTTATAAATGAATGTTTTACAATTTAATGATTTGCATTCTTCTTTTATTGTTTCTAATAAATCGATTCTCCTTGAAGCTAGGCCAAGTAACACCTCTTCATCTGCATAATTAATAGCTAGAGCTTTTCCGATACCTGTACTTGCGCCCATTATGAATATTTTTTTTTGCATAATTAAAAATAAAACTCCATTCCAAACCTTGCGGTGTTGAACCCATTTTTGATAATGCTTCGAGAAGCTGCAGAGTTTTTAGAAAGGGCGGGATTTGTGTGATTTAAATGAATGAAGAATATCTTTTTTTGATCTCGTTTTAAAAGTCTACTAAAATAATTCATACTCTCAATAATGAGAGGGTGAGGAATCTCACTCATATTGCGATTTGGGACTTCGTCATCATAGTAAAATGTTCCATCTAACAAAGCATAAGTGTTAGACTCAACCCAAAATAGAATATCATGATCCCATCTATCCCATTTATCTATATCTGGTATATAGAGCATGGATTCATTTGGTCCTATTATATTAAAACCGACTGTCTCAGAATACTCATCTCTGTGCGGGACTAAAAAAGGCTCAATTATTAAGTCTCGAGATAACAAAATTTCTTTTTTATCATTTATTGGTGATAGTATAATATTTTTAAATTTTATGAGCTGATTCCAAGGACCATTTTTTTCAAGATATTTTTTCATTTTAGGCATTGTATAAACAACTATGTTTTTAGCTCCCATAACTTCTTTACCCAGCTGCATCAATCCTGT
>CALKMQ010000006.1 GCA_938092125.1 uncultured bacterium | reverse complement strand
GTTGAAAGGTAAAATACGTTACCATATCCACCAGTAGCTAAAACAACTGCATGCCCAAAATGCCTTTCATACTGACCAGTAAGTAAATTCCTAGCAATAATTCCCCTCGCTACACCATCAATCATAACAACATCAAGCATCTCATGTCTATTATACATTTGAACAGAACCTTTGCTTATTTGTCTACTAAGAGCACTATAAGCACCCAATAAAAGCTGTTGACCAGTCTGACCTCTCGCATAAAACGTTCTAGAAACTTGAACCCCGCCGAATGAGCGATTGTCGAGCGTACCTCCATACTCTCTGGCAAATGGCACTCCTTGAGCCACACACTGGTCTATAATATTTGTACTAACTTCAGCTAATCTATGTACATTTGCTTCGCGAGACCTATAATCACCGCCCTTGATAGTGTCATAAAACAGCCTGTAGACGCTATCTCCATCATTTTGATAATTTTTTGCAGCATTAATTCCACCTTGAGCTGCAATTGAGTGAGCTCTCCTAGGACTGTCTTGGAAACAAAAAGCTTTAACATTGTATCCCATTTCAGCTAAAGAAGACGCAGCGGAAGCACCTGCTAAACCTGTGCCAATAATAATAATATCTAAATTTTGCTTATTTGCTGGACTAACAAGTGATACTTTTGACTTAAAGTCTGACCATTTAGTAGATAAATCTCCTGGAGGTATTCTGCTATCTAACATATAATGTGATTGGTATACTTGCAAAAATTAATGGTATTATAATTGCAACTCCTTTTCCTATGTATGTAATTGACTTTGCGTATTTTGAAGTATTCAATCCAAGAGTTTGAAATGCAGACCCAACTCCATGCGATAAATGAAAAGCAAGCATCAACATTGATAAAATGTAAAATGCTGTGTAAAAAATATTTTGAAACGCAGCAACAGTTACAGTATGTAAATCTTTATTACCCCATTTATCAAATCCAATATTACCAAAATGCATTTCATACCAAAAACTCCTAAGATGAATAATAAGAAATATTAATATCATGGTGCCTAAAAAAGCCATATTTCTTGAAGCCCAGGTACTATTACTATTACCTGAACTCACATGATATTTAATTGGTCTTGAAAGCTTTGACTTAAAAACTAAATATATGGTTACTATTGAATGCAAAATGATCGTTGTATATGTAATATATGAAAGAGCAATCACTGCAGGGTTTGTCGTCATGAATAAGGCATAAGCATTGAACTGTTTTTGACCCAATTCCCCAGGAATAAATAATTGCAGATTCCCAGCTAAGTGCCCGATTAAGAACACGACAAGGAACCCTCCAGACAAACCTGCTAATGCTTTTTGAAAAATTTTTGAGCTAAAATATAATTTCATAATTTTTGATTATTAATAATGATACAACAAGCATTGATAATGAGTCAAAAATTAAACTCATTTACTTTTTATTTCATCAAGTATAATTAATTTTATCTAAAAATAAATTTGTTTAAAGATTGACCAGATAGTTTAAAGCTATCTTGTAATTGCTTACTTATCGGTCCCTTAGATTTAATAACCTCAAAAAAATCGGAAAAATATTTTTCTTCTCCAAGATGGCGACTTTTGAGACCTTTTAAGGACAGTTGACCGACAAAATCTATCCACTGTAAAAATGTTTTTTTATTTGGCCCCATTAAGGTACCATCTAAAGAGGAGCCTAATTCATTCCAAGAACACCTCTCTTTAAGTGACCAGTTTTGAAATATAAGAAGCAATTCTTTTCTGATTTTTTTATTTGTTATTAAACCGGTAACGAATGCAACCGGAGCCATAATGTGCTCAAAAGGCAAACAATCTATATCTCGAACTTCAATTAAATTTTTTAAACGAACATTTGTAAATATTTGATGCAATGCAGCTTGTAAGTCCTCAGGCCTTAACAAACCCTTTTCAAATCTAGACTTTAAATCATCTCCAAGCGCAGAGTGAGAGCTCTGAACATTAAAATCATCACCTAGTTTAAAAATAGAAGGCACTTGTAAAGCAAATTCTAAATAAAGTTCTAACAAATCTTTCTGCTTAAAAATTCCATGATCGATTAAAGACCTACATCTATCACTATCAGTATTCTCCCAGATATGATTTCTTAAATTTAAATTGCCGTTTGGCTTTTTTTCTATGAAGGGGCTATTTGAAAATAAGTAAGATGTGATAGGATGTATACAATCTAATATAAAAGTTAACTCTTCTATATCAGGTTCATCTACGATGTCGTAATTGATTTGAATACTACAAGTATTCCGCATCATCCACTTACCTAAGGAACCTTTTTTCTCCATATTTTCGTTCATAAGTAAATATTTTTTTTGAGCTATTAAATCAATTTCATTTGGATTGTTAAAAGGGTCGACCCCTATGTATAATGATTTCAACCCTTCTCTATTTAGTATTTTATCAAGAGAGTTTTTATATTTAAGCAAATCTCTTTCTATATCTTTTAATTGATATGAAGGCAGGCTAGCCCATTCGATTTGCCCTCCAGGTTCTAAAGAGTAGTTTTCATTTGATGAGGATTCAAGCTCTTTTAAAAGATCGGAAGCAGAAAAAGAAATACCACTATTAACAGGTATCCTATTATCATTTTTGTCAAAGATAAAACATTCAACCTCTATACCCAATTTTCTTTCTTCGCTAGAAATACTTTTGGATAAAATATATGATTTTAATTCTTCTTTAACTGACAAAAGGAATATCTAATATTGTTGAAAACTAATTGATGAAGAGATTAAAGATGAAATATTTTTTATGCTACTCCCCAGGCCATTAATGAGAAAAAAGATAATAGAATAGGAAAGCCAACCATCCAACCACCATCTTTTTTCTTTACTGGAAGCGATGGCCCAACATAATCAAATCTCATTTCAGACCTGGCAATCTTACCACCCTCAACATATATCGTCTCTGTTCCAAAAATTTGATTTTTCAACATTGGATCATTTGACACATAATCCACAGTCCCAGTATTTAAATACATTAAGTACTGAGGCGAAAAACCACTAACTTGGTGCCA
>CALKMQ010000005.1 GCA_938092125.1 uncultured bacterium | reverse complement strand
CTCCTAGTTCTAACTAGCTTTAATCCTCTCTTTTCAAGACCATCTATTATAGGAAGAAATATTTTTTTCTGCAATCGATATGGTAATTTATCAACAGTTTTCATCTTTAAAATATCATCCGGATTACCTATTCCAGATGTTACAATTTCATATTTTCCCATACCAACAACCACAACTAGATCATTGATATTAATTGATAGCGCTAAAAAAACCTTTCCTGTATTCAGTTTAAATAGCTTATAATCCGTTAATATGAACCCAGACTCAGGAGCATAGTGAATAATATCGTATTTTTGACTTTCCAGGTATTCTTTTATGGTAGGCATGATATCCTTGATTGAGCCGTTGTACTGAAAGTTTATATTCATCCGAGGTGGCTCAGGACAGGTTGAAAACTTAATTGAGCCGAGCGAAATCATTAAAAAAGTAAATAATGCGCGCACAAAAATTCTAGTTTATCAGTGTGCCTATTCTATTCAATCTTGGAATCCATGTTCTTAAATCTAAAGAGAAATATGCAAATAAAGCCTCTCCAAGAATAAATTTCTCTGGAATAAGTCCCCAATATCTTGAATCTAGACTATCATCTCTATTATCACCCATAGCCCAATAATAATCTTGTTTTACTTCGTATACTTTCAACTCATTCACAGGCTTACCATTAACTTCTAGAAACTCAAAATGACTATCTAAAATTTTTGTTGACCAAGGCGTAATTAAATTGCCCTCTCCCCAACCAAAGTAAGGGTCAAAAACAGAAGGATGGTCTTTTCTTCTGTGTAACTCAAATGGGTCTTGAAGTGTAAAATCATATGATTTGGATTCACTTACAAGCTTAGCTGTGTTCCCATCCATCATCATTATAGGCAGTAGTTCACGCCAATTGGTATTAGAATTAATCTCAAACTTGTCACCTTTTTTTGGTATCACTATTGGCCCCATATTATCCTTATTAATATTAGTTTCAGAACTCAAATATATTTCTCGTTGTTTCATTGATTTTGGAATTTCCTTTTGGGAGAAAACAAAGTTTTCTGGAAGATCAGTTAGAACGCCATTAATATATACCTGTTTGTGGTGAATCTTAATTGTGTCACCTGGGCCTGCAATACACCTTTTTACGTACTTAACGTATTTATCTCTGGGATATTTAAAAATTAAGACATCACCAACTTTTGGGATTTTAAATTTTGGTAACTGAAAAGAAGGAATAAAAACTCCGATATCAGTATATGGAATTCCCACCCATTCAGGAGTTCTAAGACCGTAAACAAAACGACTACCAATTAAAAAATCTCCAGTCATAATTGTTTTTTCCATACTTCCGGTAGGTACAATGTATGCTTCGAGAAGAGTCACTTTAACTGATAGAGCAATTAAGACAATTATAATAATTGCTTTTAATTCAGATAAAAACTTTTGATTTCCTGTACTTAAACCAACAAATGCAAATCCAATTGCACCTAGGAATATTTTTGAGGGCATACCATATTTTTCATGTAAAAAAAGAGAAGATATAAGGATAAATACCCCTAAAGCTGCTAGTGCTTTATTTTTAATTTCGTAACCTAATATTATCATTCTTCTGTAATCAATTTTAAAATTTTCTAAAAATTTAAACAATCAGTTCAATGTATGACTTAAAAAACGTTGAGAATTTAAACCTATCTTTTATTATTTGATTCTACTTTCTTTATTTTCATAGGCTTAAAAGTTAGTCTATGTAACGGCGATGGATTGTGCTTCTTAAGTGCATTTAAGTGAAACTTAGTTCCATAGCCTTTGTTGCTTTCAAAACCAAAATTAGGATATTGTAGTGCATACCTTTCCATTAACTTATCTCTATTTACTTTAGCATATATTGACGCAGCCATAATACTCTCTTCAGAACTATCTCCTCTAACTATATTTTTATTGGGTATATTAATATCTAGTTTATCTAATCCATCGACTAGAACTAAATCCGGTCGTTTTTTTAAATTTTTTATCGCATCTTTCATTGCTTGAATTGTAGCATTTCTTATATTTAAAATATCTATTGTAGAAGCTTCCGCTAAACCGATGCCTATACTAATAGCTATGTTTTTGATTTTTATTGATAATTCAATCCTTTTTTTCGCACTTAACTTTTTCGAATCATTAAGTCCAGCAATATAATGTTTATTTGGTAAAATTACAGCGGCTGCAACTACTGGGCCAGCTAATGAACCTCTACCTACTTCATCAACTCCGCAAATAAATTTATTTAAATTTTGAATATTAATTTCTCCTTAATTATAAAATTTAATTTCTTGATTGTCGTTACCAAGTCTTTATTATAATATATGTTCTTAATTTAAAAGAAACATTAGGTATAACAATGGACAGAAAACGATCTGGGATAGTTTTTTTTGCAATAGTAACATTTTTACTTTACGCTTTTGGTGTAGAATTATTTGAACAAGTTTGGAGTTTTCCAAATATCAGGAAAATCCCTTTAATGGTATTGGCGTTAGTGGGAACAGGAGTTTTTGCTACTGTAAGACTCGGTTTTCCACAAATAAAATATTTAAAACATGGAATTAATGTTACTGCTGGTAAGTACGATAATCCAGATGATAAAGGTGACTTAAACCATTTTCAGGCATTAACAACTGCTCTTTCTGCAACAGTTGGTGTTGGGAATATAGCAGGTGTTGCTACGGCTATGTATTATGGAGGACCGGGTGCATTATTTTGGATGTGGATTACTGCCTTTTTTGGCACTACTCTAAAATATGCGGAGTGCACACTTTCTGTAAAGTATAGAGAAATAAACTCTAGCGGTTTCACTGCAGGTGGGCCTATGTATACGATTGAAAACGGAATGGGTAAAAAATGGAAATGGTTAGCAATTGCATTTGCAGGTTTTGCTATAATTTGTTCTTTTGCTACTGGTAATGCTATTCAATCTTTTACGATCTCAGATCAAATCTATTCTGAATCTGTGCAACTCCTCGGATCAGATCATTTTTTAACATTAGATAGGTCTTTATTTGGTTTTATAACATTCAATTTTCAGCAAGTATTTATTGGTATAATTTTAGCTACTATAGTAGGTGCAGTAATTATTGGTGGTATAAAAAGGATTGGTCAAGTTACTGGCTACCTAGCACCAATTATGGCTGTGATTTATGTATTTGCTTCTGTTTTAGTCCTTGTTTATCATTCTGACAAGATTGGTGAGGCTTTTACACTTATTTATAATGGAGTTTTCAATCCTACTGCTTCTGTTATCGGTGCTGGTGGCGGTGCAATAATGACAATGCTAAATACTATGTTAATGGGTATAAAAAGAGGTCTTTATTCAAATGAAGCTGGTCAAGGAAGTGCTGCTATTGCACATTCAGCAGCAAAAACAAATTTCCCGGTTCGTGAAGGTGCTGTAGCAATGTTGGGACCTTATATAGATACTATTATTATTTGTACTTTAACTGGGTTAGTGATCCTTTGTACTGGTGCATGGAAACATACTGAGTTTTATGTAAGTATTTCTGCTAGTTCTATAGAAGAATATAATAGTGCCATCACATTAGGTAGTTTTAGGGGTATAGATTTAATAAATGGAAGCCTCCTGACATCATTCGCTTTCAAAAATGGTTTAAGTTGGCTTTTTAATTATGGAGATAAAATAATTACT
>CALKMQ010000004.1 GCA_938092125.1 uncultured bacterium | reverse complement strand
TGATCGAGGATATGCAGTCTTATCTGCAAGTGATGGCTATGTCATTGTTGGTTCTACTAATTCATTAGGTTCTGGTAATTCAGATATTTGGGCTCTAAAAATTGATTTTGAAGGTCAAGAAATATGGTCAAGGGTATATGGTGGAGCTGGAAATGACATTGGTAAAGATATCAAGCTAACAACTAGTCCTGATGGGTTTATCATTTCTGGCTCTTCAAATTCATTTAATTCTGATGCAAACATGGACATGTGGATAATCAGGACAGATGCTTTTGGTCAAACATGTCTTTTTGATGAAAATGGTGAATGTAGTGATAGTGATACAAAGTGGGCTCGTACATTTGGAACAAGTGGAAATGATTATGGAAATAGTGTAGTCCAATCAAATGGTGAGTTCATTGCCGTTGGAAAAAGTGGAAGGATACCATCTTTTTTTGTAGTGAAAATTGACGCTTTCGGTGATAAGATTTGGGAAAATCTTTATGGTGAAGGTCCCAACGATAATGGTCAATATATTATCGAATCTACTGGGCAAACGCCAAACTATATTGCACTTGGGCAGAGTAATAACTTAAATACCTCTGATAGCGATATTTGTATAATAGGAATTAATTCAAATGGACTAGAGCAATGGGTTAGAAATATTCAATATGGCAATTCTGTAAATGAACAAGGGAATTATATTTTTAGGCTTAGTGGAGGTGGTTATATCGTGGCTGGCACTAAACAAATAAATCATTGGTACGACCTATTGATGATGAAAGTGAACAATGATGGTACTCAATCTAGTAGCTGGTCATTTGGTGGTAGTTATAATGAAGTCGGTAATTTTGCTCAAGAGGTATCAGGTGGTTATATCGTTTCAGGGTCTACTGAATCTTATGGCCAAGGTCTATATGATGCTTGGGTAGTTAAAACCAATGATGATGGAGAGGAAATTTACAATCATACCTTTGGTGGTAGTCTAGATGACGAAGCTCTTGGAGGAGTAAAGAGCATAAATGGAGATCCTGTTATTGTTGGTTATACAAAATCTTTTGGTAATGGTGG
Organism: uncultured bacterium; assembly: GCA_938092125.1. GTDB lineage: Bacteria > Fidelibacterota > Marinisomatia > Marinisomatales > UBA1611 > TMED80. Next base: position 14,177 of record CALKMQ010000004.1, on the reverse strand, counting down.
AGAAGATATTCTTTTGATTGTATTAGATCGTGACTACCAGCCGTGAAAGTTATCAAGTATTATATAGTTTCTTTAAACCTCCTAATGTTATTAGGTTGCATTGGCCCATTTAAAAAGCAACCTGTTCCTAACTCAATAAGCGAGCAAATTGTAACTGTTCATCCTGAGATTTCTTTAGAATGGAAAAAGATCAGAGCAATTCAATCAGATAAAACTCAAATAATTAATTTGATTGGAGATCCTGATTTTATTGATAATCACAATGCCGGTGAAGATTGGTACTATAGTCATGATAGAAGCATAGACTATGGATTAATAAGCTTTCCTGTCAAAGGACACCTTGTAAATCATGCTCAATATATTAAATACCCTGAATGGAGATAAAATCCTTAGATTTATGAGCGTTTTAACTAAGATATCACAATGAGAAATAAAAATGATGACATTATCTAATAAATATGTTTTAAGTATAATATTATTTTCTTCTTTATTTGCGCAGAAAATTGAATTATCAAGTGGCTTTTACCATGATAAAAATCAAAAAGATTCAATAGAAGTTGTTTCTAATTTAGAAAAAATTGATTTACAGTTATCTAATGGTTCAAAATTAAGGTTTTTACTCGAAGACGATGAATATAAGATGGAAAACCTATCAAACGATGGATATACTGGTTTAAGATTACTAAATAACAATAAATTTGAATTGTACTATAATCATAGTTCACCAAAATCTTCTTTTAATTCTTATGAACTTTATAAAAAACCTGGAGTTTTAAATAAAGTAATCGCTTTCTTGGTTACTAGCGCTCTTTTTATTTCAATATTTCAATTTTACCTTAAGCTAAATAAAGTATGGAAGCGGAGAACTATTGCTGAAGTTGCTAATAGTATATCAATTGTAGCCGCTTTATTGGGTTTTACTGTGGGCTTTCCATTTTTACTGAATAGTCTTTTTATTAGTGGTGATTATCCTGCTGCTGGAAAGTCTGTTCTCGGGCTTGGTATGGCTGTAATGATGACATTAATAAGCATGGGATATTTTGTTGAAGAGAATAAAGGTAAAGGCTTTTTTAGGCTTTTGCTTGATGCCTTAGGAGCAGAGAAAAATGAATCAACCGATTTACTAAGTGCAATGCTTAGACCGCAAGGTGCAACAAAAATAATTGATATACTTACACAGCTTGCAGCAATTGATGAAGAAGTAGCTCAAGAAGAAATAGATCTGATTAATGAATTTGCAGGCAAGTGGAGAATAAATATACCAGAAATTAAAGTCGGTGCCCCTGAAAAAGTTACGAATTTAGTAGAGCTAAAAGCACTTGTTCAGTCATATCTTGATGAAAAGCCAGATGTTGAAGTCGCTCAAAACTTAGTTGATTTGATTAATATGATGGCTGAAGCAGACGATGAGGTTACAGATGAAGAGTCTATGGCAGTTGGGGAGTTTACAGGAATGATTGGGCATTATGTCAGCAAAGAAAAAGGCGGTTCAATTGATGCTTTTGAAGTTGTTATCGTACCACAAAATGAAAATCAGTCCAATGCTGTCAAAGAGCTAATTCCCAATATAGACTCTGTCAAAAAACAAGGTGGCGAAATTTTTATTGTTGGGACGTTTTATTCCGAGGATTATGCTAATGCTGTCTGCGGTAAATATATTTTACTAGGTCTTTTCACTAATTCAATAAAAGTAAAAATTTAAGTAATTGCTAGCTGATTTTTAGTTTTTTACAACCCCAGGAGCATTTGCTTTAATATATTGCACTGCTTCAATGCCTTCGTAAATTTTTGCTTTTGTTGGCTTGATTGGATTCTCTACTGCCAGAAAAATCAACTCTGATTCTTTATCATTTATAAAGTATTGTAAAAGTTTATCTCCAGAAAGTGTAGTTGCACCTAGGACCACCTCTAATTCTAATTTGATATTACCAAGTCCATTGTATGATCTATATACTATTTCAGAACATGCTTGTTTTTCGCCACTAGTCAAATCAAAATCAAAATCATAATCATGACCAAGGAATGAGTAAAGATTTCTAAGTGCTATGCGGATTTCGCTATCTTTTAAATTTGGTCTAAATGCGATAATTCTATTTGCATAACCATTTAAATAGGAGTCTAATGTAGATGTTCTTACACCATCTGAATTTGCTTCAATTATATTGTGATTTTCACCAATGTATTTTTTCTGACTTTCTTTTAGGCGAATGTCGCTTAACATTGTGTTTTTTTTAACGTTTTGAGAACCTGTAAAAGATAGGGCATGTTTGAAATAACCAGGTAAAAAAATATTACTTAAATAACCACTACTGTAAGTAAGGAGTATATCTCCAGGCTTTAATGCTTTTGTCACCTGCTTTTTTTGTCTTCTTGAAAATTTTATGCCTTCAACAAGTGGCATCCTTACATCTGCCATGATTGTAAATAAAAACGCTTGTATTGCTTTTAGTTGGCTTCCTGCTTCATCAACCATCGTGTTTACTGTTTCCTCGATAGTGTTGACCTGCATAATATCTGCAGCCTCTAAAGGAAGAATAGTATAGCTATCTAAGATTAGTTTTTTATAATTATCATACTCTTTAGATAAAGTTTCGGTTTTAGCTATTAATTCGCCTATAAAAGGGAAGTAATCAGTTTCTTTGTAAACATCTTGCCTTCTATTGATTTGCCTTTTAAAGAATTCATTCGCTATATCAATATTGTTAACATTTTTAGGATTGGTTAGGTTGTTTATTAAATAATTAAGACCATCTTTCTTTATTTCAGCTCTTGGAAACTCCTCATTTAATTTATTTATTAGAGGTTGATTACTAGCTGTTTTGAGGACTAATTCAGCGCTATACTTGTAAAGAGTTAGGGAAGCACAATATCCGAGGGCAAATGCCTGTGCATTATTCTTCTTAAATTTTGACTTATTGGAAATATCCTTGTACGCATTAACAATATCTAAAAGAGATTTTGTGCATAATGTATATCTAAAGTAGAGTCTTTCAATTTCATCATACTGGCTATTTGTAAAATATTTTTTACCATTTTCTTCGGAAGGTTTAATTAAAGAAAGAGATGATATTGTTTGATTTAAAACATTGTCAAATGTTTTTATATGATTGAAGTCATCTTCAGGAACCCAACGTTGAGCAAAGTTTTGCCCATGAGTAAAGAAAACAGCAATGAGAAAAACTAATTTTCTAAACGGTATTTTGGTCATTAATAAAAAGCTATATGATGTTTTACAGTTCTTTTAAGTCTTTTAATAATTTTTGAAGCATATCTTTTGCATCTCCGAAGACCATAATTGAATTATCATAGCCAAAAAGTTCATTTTGAACTCCAGCAAAACCAGTATTCATCGTTCGTTTATTTATTATTACTGTCCGTGATTTATCTACATCTAAAATAGGCATACCATAAATAGGAGAAGATGAATCGTGCCTAGCAGCGGGGTTTACTACATCATTTGCACCTAGAACTAAAGCGACATCACAGTCCTCAAATTCATTATTTACTTCATCGAGATCTTTAAGCTGATCATAAGGGATATTGGCTTCAGCTAATAGAACATTCATATGTCCTGGCATTCTGCCTGCAACAGGGTGAATTGCGTATAAAACTGTTTTGCCGTTTTTTGCTAAAAATTCAGCTACTTCTCTTACAGCATGCTGAGCTTGAGCAACTGCAAGGCCGTAGCCTGGAACCACAATTATTTTTTCTGCAGCATCAAATATCATTGCGGCTTCCTCTGTTGAATAGCTTTTGATATTTATTTGTTTTGTCTCACCATCTGACCCTGTAGTCTGTTCAAGTCCGACTGCTCCAAAAATGACATTTACTAGAGATCTGTTCATGCCTTTGCACATTATGTTTGTCAAAATAAGTCCAGAAGCTCCAACAAGAGCGCCAGAAATAATTAGCGCATTATTGTTTAATACAAATCCCGTTGAAGCAGCAGCAATACCTGAATATGAGTTTAAAAGAGATATTACAACAGGCATGTCTGCTCCACCAATTGGAATCGTTAAACCGAATCCAATAATAGCTGATGCAGCAATTATTAAGTAAAAAATATTAATTTGCTCAGGGTCTAGTGTGATATAGATAGATAATCCTAAAATAGAAATACCGATAATTGCGTTTAGAAGCTGTTGTCCAGGGAAAACTATAGGTTGTCCACTAATAAATCCTTGAAGTTTTCCAAAGGCTATAAAACTACCAGTGAATGTTAAAGTACCAACAAAAACGGATAAGGATATAGTTGCTATGCTAAAAGAGAGCAAGGGTTCACTGGGGTTTAAAAATTCAGCGGCAGCAATTAGGGCCGATGCAATGCCACCAAAGCCATTAAAAATTGCTACCATTTGAGGCATCTGCGTCATTTCTACTCTAATTGCAAAAAAAGCGCCAATAACAGAACCAACAATTATGCCAACTGCAACTAGTTCTAAATTGACGATACTATTAGAAACCAGTGTTGTAATGATAGCAATGAGCATTCCAAGGGAGGCAATAAAATTTCCACTTCTTGCAGTTTTGGGGTGACTCAATCTTTTTATACCGATTATAAATAAGACGGATGAGAATACATATAATATGCTTTCTAAGTTTATCATATCTTATTTCTTTTTAAACATTTTGAGCATTTTATCAGTAACCATGAATCCACCGACAACATTTACGGTTGCAAGTATAACTGCAGTAAAGCCAAGCCAAGTGCCAAGTTCACCGCCAACTTTAGTTGAAATTATAGCACCGACAATCGCAATTCCTGAAATTGCGTTTGAACCACTCATTAGTGGTGTATGGAGCGTAGGAGGTACTTTCGTTATAATCTCGACACCTACAAAGACTGCTAAAATAAAAACCGTAAAAATGTTTATGTCCATCTAGGATTCTTTCATGATATTATTTGTTGGCTCATGGGTTATGTTACCATGATGAGTAAAAGTTGAACCAGAGATTATCTCATCGCTCAAATCAAAATTAAAACTTTTTTCTTTGGTCATATGCTGAACTAATGCTAAAACATTTTTAGCATACAATTCACTTGCATGAACTGGCATTGTCGCAGCAATATTTGAAGTGCCATCAATAATTACGCCACCATGTGTAAAGAGTTCATCTTGCTTGGTAATTTCACAGTTTCCGCCGTTTTCAGCTGCAAGATCCATTATAACGGAACCAGGCTTCATAAGTTCGACAACATCTTTCCCAATTAAAATAGGTGCTTTTCTACCAGGAATTAGAGCGGTTGTAATAACCATATCAGCTCTTGATATATGCTCTTTAATAAGCTGTTGTTGTTTTTGTTTGTAATCTTTGGATGTTTCTTTTGCATATCCACCTTCGCCTACGCCATCATCAGATTCAGAGGCAACCTCTACAAATTTTGCTCCGAGAGACTCAACTTGTTCTTTGACCTCAGGGCGAACATCAAATGCCTCAACTTGAGAGCCAAGTCTCTTTGCGGTTGCAATAGCTTGTAACCCAGCGACTCCGGCACCTAAAATTAAAACTTTAGCTGGCCTGATTGTTCCAGCAGCGGTCATCAATAATGGCATGTAAACACTCATATGAGTCGATCCCATTAGAACTGCTTTGTATCCAGCAATGTTCGCTTGCGATGAAAGTGCATCCATTTTTTGAGCTAAAGTCGTTCTAGGAACTAAGTGCATAGACATTCCGGTGATATTGGATTTTTGCATAGCACTTACTTTATCTAATTCAATTGTAGGTTGAAAAAAAGAAATGCAAACTGATTTTTCGGCCAAAAGTGAAATTTCATTCAAGCTCGGTGGCGCAACTTTTAAAACGATATTTGCATCCTTAAGTAATTCAGCAGATGATTTAATAATTTTAGCCCCAGATTTTTTGTATAAATCATCAGAAATGAACGATTTATCCCCAGCATTGGCCTGGACACAAACTTCGTAGCCTAATTTTATTAATTCTGAGACAGAATAAGGAGTTACAGCTACTCTAGTTTCGCTGTCGACTGATTCTTTTGGTACTGAAATTTTCATTTATTTATAGTGTTCTAAGCGCAGAACTTAGTAAAAAAAAATTAATGAACAATTGTTAAACAATAAAATTTTTTACAATAAATTCTTTTTCTAATTCAAGTAAAAATAAATAAAATTTCAATGAAAAATAAAATTATAATTATCTCATGTTTAATTTTTTCGACAATCTACTCAGATACAATACTGGTTCCTGATGACTATTCATCTATTCAATTTGCGATAGATAGTGCCAATGAGTTAGATACAATATTAGTCTCACCCGGGTTTTACCAAGAAAACATAAATTTCAATGGTAAAAGTATTGTTCTTACCTCTAATTATCTAATTGAAAATGATTCGCTTTTAATTTCTTCAACAATTATAGATGGTGGCGAAAATGGATCCGTAGTCGTTTTCAATAATGATGAAGGTAATAATTCAGTATTGAAAGGATTTACCATTCAAAATGGAAATGGATTTTTTGCGGACCCAGATGAAAATGGTACTTTTTATACTTATGGTGGTGGTATTTATTGCAAAGGTTCAGCGCCAACATTGAAAGATTTAATTATTACAAATAATTCCGGTGATGAAGGTGGCGGTGGTGGAGTTTTTTGTTATGAAGCTTCTCCTACAATTATAGGGTGTGTAATATCTGAAAATTCAACAGATGACGTAGGTGGAGGCCTTTATGCCAGGTTTTCAAATCTATCTATTTCTAATACCAAATTTATTTCAAATGAAGCTGATTTAGGCGCGGGTTGCTATTTGCGAAATGAATCAATCCCGAGCTTTAATAATGTTGAATTTAGAACAAATGTTGCCGCTAATTCTGGAGGTGCTATAGTTTTAAAAGATAATGCGGATGCAGTTTTCACAAATGTAAAAATAATAAGTAACGAAGCTGAGGGTCTTGGTGGAGGACTTTATATTAATAATGCTGATCCCAACTTAGATTTTTCTCTGATCGCCTTAAATATTGCTAGCGCTGGCGGTGGTATTTATATGCGCAATAATTCAAATCCAGTTTTTAGCAATATGACACTAGCTTTCAATACTTCCGGCTTTGATGGAGGCGGTGGAGTCTACCTCAGAGATAACTCCGACTTAATTGTTTCAAATAGTGTATTTTGGGAAAATGGAGATTCTCAGTTCTATTTTCGTGATAGTGGCGATGAAGTAGAACTAACAATATCATATAGTTTGGTTCAAAATAATCAAAATGGCGTTGAGGATAATAATAATGGCGATTTGAATTGGGGACAAGGGATGATCGAAGGTGATCCTTATTTTTGTAATGGGGAGGCTGGTGATTATAGTGTTCGAGAGAACTCTTCATGTATTGATGGCTCTTCTGATGGCGGTTTGGTTGGGTTTCTAGGTGCTGGATGTGGACCTATCAATACTGGTCCTGTTTGGTATGTGAGTGAATTAGGAAATGATTCAAGTGACGGTTCCGTAGAAACTCCTTTTTCATCCATTCAAAAAGCAATCGATGTTTCTGTTGACGGGGATACCGTAAGATTGTTTGCTGGCGAATATATTGAATCATTTGACTTTTTATCAAAGCAAATAGTTTTTGAATCTAGAGCTGAAGAATTAGATAGCGATACTATCTCTTCGCAGACAATAATTTCTGTTGGGCCTTTAGGTGGTTCATGCATTGAATTAGTAGGGCAAGATGCTGCTAATGTTGAAATTAAAAATATGACTTTTTCTGGAGGACAGAGTCAAATAGGTGGGGGTATATATATAGAGAACTCAAGCCCAAAGCTTTCAGGGATTTTTGTTGAAAACAACACTGCTGAAGTAGGTGGCGGTTTGTATATAAATCAGTCTGATGTTGAACTGTTTGATATTACTGTTTTTAATAACGGCGCTAATTTTGGTGGAGGTATTTATGCAACGGGTTCTTCTGTCAATATTATTAGTTCATCGCTCGATAGCAATCTAGCATATTGGGGTGCTGGGATTTATTCTGAAGATTCAAATTTTGATATAGCAATGTCAGATTTGAAACGAAATTATGCGTTAATTGAAGGAGGCGCTGTATATCAGAGTGGTAATAGTTTTTTTATTAGTGAATGTGCTATTTTTGGAAATTCAGGTCTAGATTTTGGAGGAGCCTTGGTCTCTTACAATGGTTTATTGGATGTCCAAAATAGTACTATTGCTGGACATGTTTCCAATTATGGTGCTGCATTAAATCTAAGAGAATCTGCTTTGACGATAAAAAATTCAATAGTCTGGGAGAACGGAGAAAATAGTTTGTATGTATCTGCTGGCAATCAGTCAAGTATGGTTTCCATAGAATTTTCAGATTTTTATGGAGGAGAAAACTATCTTTCTGAAAACCCAAATATAATTTTAAACTGGGGCCTAGGGAACTTTGATGCCGATCCACTCTTTTGTAATGTTTCTAATGGCAATTTTGCACTTCAAGAAAACTCAAGTTGTCTTGTCGCGAGCGAATCTTCAAGTTTTATTGGTGCAATTGAACAAACCTGCAGCCAACAACTTAGTTTAAATGATAATCTATTGCCTATGAACTATAAGCTTTACCAAAATTATCCAAATCCTTTTAACCCAAAAACAACTATTAGATACACCATGGCAAAAGCCAATATCATCAATCTATCAATATTCTCGATAAATGGTACTCTCGTCAAGGAGTTAGTCAATGGTTATATGCCAAGCGGTGATCATGCGTTAGCATGGGATGGCTATGATAAAAATAATAATAAAGTTGCATCAGGTGTTTACCTTTACAGATTGTCAAATGGTGATGAGGTTATGAGTATGAAAATGGTTTTATCAAAGTAAGGTATCATTAGTTTTTAAGTAATTTTTTGTTTTTTTTAAACAATTTTAAAAAAAATCTAACTTTCTGCTTATAAAGAGTGGATTATTGTTATATTTAGCTCTCGTTATTATGAAATTGTTTAATTTTAAAAAGAAAATATTTTGTCTTGTTTCATTGACTGTTTTCATCAGCGCATCTGATCTTGGCGATTTTGCTGGTAATTGGGAAGGTTATGAGTCACTCAATAGCCCCTCATCAAATTATCAGGACAGACAGATTTACATTAACATTCGAACAAATGATGTTGAGGATTCGAGTCTAGTTTATGTCTCTAATTCTTATTTTATTTTTAACGGTTACCTAGATTGGGCTGATCACCATTTTTCCTATGATAAAGATAATAATATTATAACTTTTTCAAGAAGATTTAATACGCCGCTTGGGATAATCGGTACTCAAAACCTGGCCTATAAAATATTAGATTACACTCCTGGAAGGATGTTTCTTGAATATATCTCAAGTGATAGTACAACTATTCACAAACTCAGTGTTACTACCGCTTCACTTGAATTGATGTCAAATTATATTCCTAATACCGTAAAATTAAAACCTAATTATCCAAATCCATTTAACCCAACAACAAATATTCCAGTTTCAGTTAATAACGCAGGCGAAGTCCTAGTTAATATTTACGATTCAAATGGCGCATTTGTTAAAGAGGTTTTTAAAGGTATTTTAAATCCGGGAGAATTCTCATTTCAATGGGATGGTATAAACCAAAATGGTAATGAAATGAGTTCGGGGTTGTATTTCTGCAAATTAATATTAAATGACGAAATTGTGGCTTCAACAAAAATGATTTTACTTAAATAGCGTTTATTTAAGATATTTTAATAAATACCTAGTGTCGCAAATTAAAAATTTCATTTATTTAATTATCCTTTTTACTCAAGCTAATGCTACGTGGCTTGAAAATATCCCTCAAAAAATAAAACAGTCTAATGGTCAAGAACTTGAATTGTTTGCTTCTGGAGATCAGTATGCTCACAGGTTGCATGATAAAGATGATTACACAATAGTTTTAAACCCTAATGATGGCGATTTTTATTATGCTGAAAAGATCGTTGATGACATTCTTCCCTCGGAATACAAGGTGGGGCTGGTTGATCCCAAACGAACAGGTTTAATACCTGGGTTAAATGTTAGTAAAGACAAGTATTTAGAAAAAAAAGAATATTATGAGCAGAGTATGTCTTACAGAAATGGCCGTGATGCGCCTACGTCTGGTAACTTATCACAGTTAAATGTTTTTATAAAGTTTGCTGATGATCCAAATTTCCCATTTAATCGAGATTATTATGATGTCCCTTTTAACTCAACTACAGAAGCTTCAATAAAAGATTATTTTTATGAGGTTTCTTATGGGACGCTAACTGTTGACACTTACCATTATCCCCCAAGCATTCTAGGTTCCAATACATCTTACACTGATAGTAGAAACCGAGGATATTATAGTCCTTACTCTGCAACAAATACAGAAGGTTATCAAACAGATGATGAGAGAGCCACTAGGGAGCATTCTTTACTTAGAGATGCTGTATTAGGAATACAGAACTCTGTTCCTGAAGATTTAAATATCGATGCAAATAACGATGGGTATGTTGATGCTCTATCTTTTAGTGTCAATGGTAATGTTGATGGGTGGTCTGAGCTTTTATGGCCTCACCGTTGGGCATTATATTCATATGATGTTTATATTAATGGCGCTAGAGTGTATGACTACACATTTGAGTTAACCGAAAGTTCCTATTTTACTGCAGGTGTTTTATGTCACGAGTTTTTCCATGTGCTAGGCGCTCCAGACTTATATCATTATGATGGAGGAGGCGCCCCAGATGCTGTTGGAGGTTGGGATATTATGGAAAGTACATCAAACCCTCCACAATATATGGGTGCATTTTTAAAATGGAAGTATGGAGATTGGCTGCCAGAAATTCCTGAAATTAACTCTTCCGGTAGATACACGTTAAATCCGCTTCAACAGCAAGAAAACGTGGCTTTCAAAATCGCATCACCTAACAGTGAAACAGAGTATTATGTCGTTGAATATAGAGTGAAAGAAGGTCGGTATGACTCCAACACGCCTGGCTCTAGAGATGGTTTGCTCGTATACCGTATTAACACGGAAGCTGGAAATGGAAACGCTCAAGGTCCACCAGATGAAATATATCTTTATAGGCCGGGAGGAACGCTTACATCGCAAGGGAGTTTTGTTTCTGCGCCTTATAATGCTTCATGGTCGCATATTGAAATAAATGATTTTTCTAATCCTGAGCCATATTTATACAATGATGGTGTTGGAGCAAGTGGTGGTTTGAATTTATTAAATGTTGGAGAAGGTGGAGAAACGATTTCTTTTACAGTTTCAATGGGATCTCCAACAATTGAATTAAGCCAAGAAAATATCTCTTTTAATTTGGAACCTGGCGAATTCCAATCTCAAAATATTGCTTTGGTAAATGGCGGTGAATCAGAAACGTTACTAATGTTTGAATTAAGCTCTGCAAATTTACCTTTTTCGAATCCCGTTAATGGTCCCGATGGGGGTGGTTATTACTGGTCGTCTTCATCTGCTGATACTTCTTTAGATTTTAGTTGGATTAATATTGAAAATTCGGGTACGCAGGTTCAGTTTATAAATAATGATGATTCGCCAAGTCCAATATCGATAGGATTTAATTTTCCGTTTTTTGATAGTGAATATTCTGAAGTTTTAATAAATCCAAATGGCTGGATAGGTTTTGGTGAAGATAGTCCAAGCTGGTCAAATATAAGTATACCTAGTGGTGATGCACCTAAACTAGCAATAATGGCTATGTGGGATGATTTAAACCCTATTAATGATAATGGGAATACATCATCTGCTGGTAATGTCTATTACTACACTGATACTGAAAATGGCTACTTTGTTATTTGGTACGATAATGTTGTTACTTGGCAAAACAATGCTGTCGCTGGAGAGTTTGATTTTCAAGTAGTATTACATCAAAATGGCTCTTTTCAACTTAACTATAATGAAATCATTGGGAGTTCTAGTTCTGCAACAATTGGTTTTCAGGACGAAAATGGTAGTAATGGTTCATTAATTTCTTTTGATGAAGATATTTTAGCTAGTCAACGAAGTATATTTGTATCGAAAGCCAGTCAATCTGAGTGGCTAACGGTTGGAACTCAGACCGGAGAAATGAGTGGACTACTAGCCGGAGGGCAATCATTTAATATTAACCTTATGGTAAATACTAACGGCATGGAGGTTGGTAGTTATTACAGTTCATTGACGGTTTCATCAGATCAAGTTGAATCTCAAACAGTGCCGATAGAATTAGAAATCTCTGGTGAGAATACTTCGATAGTTTTACCATTTATTGATATAAATCAAGATACACTGGGAATAGTTAGTCTTCCAGATAATGTAGATACCAGAATCTCAGCAGTATTTGAAAAATATACTCATTTAGAAAGATCAGAAGGTGTTGTAGTTCCCATATTAGCACAAGAAGGAATCTCAATCAGTCAAATTCTGCACGTTAAAAAGATTCTAAAAGAGTTTTTATCCGACGTTGTTGGCTCGGGTTGGGGCACAAACAAAACATCTATAATTAATGCTGTTTCAATGAGTAATGCGTTTTTAGCGCTATTAAGCGATGAAAGTGAATATGAAAACCCGAATGTTCAATTACTGTTTAATAGTGGAGCGAAAGGTCAAGATATTCTTGGTACAGAAATTTTTTATGAAGGAACGAATGATTACATGAATAGCACTAAAAGAGATGCTACATATGAAGAAGTATTACATTTTGTTCACTATTATGGAATAGTTAACGCTCTTCCTTCAATGCAGTTAGCAATTGATCAGGCTATGAATAACGCTATTGAAAATGGTTTTTACGTTCCTCTTTCTGATATTCTAATTGAGGATTATGATGACGAGTATTTTGCCTTAGCGATGGAAGTTTATTTTGGTCTTTGGGCTCATGACCCTGGACAAAATGGTTGGGCAGGTGGACAAGAATATCACTTTACCAATCGTGAACAAATGGTTGATGGCGATTCACTCGGAGCGGATCTAGTTAGAGAGTTTTTTGGAGAAAGCTTTCGTTATAATGTTGACCTTCCTTATACTTTTGAAGGGTCTTTTAGCATGACTTTCGACCCCAGCCTGTCTTACACAAATAGATCTAGGTATCTTCAAAATGTTAGTATTTCAGGCGAAAATGATGTTGAAATTATTGGCAACGATTTTAATAATATTGTTTTTGGAAATTCGGGTTCCAATCAATTTACTGGTAAAGGATACAATGATTATTTTGACGGCAGGGGAGGAATTGACCGGGCTATCTTTTCAGGTGATTATGGTGAATATGCTATTTTTGAAAGTGCTGATTGGAATAATTACAAACCTTTTGTTGTAGATTTATTTTCAAATAGGGACGGAGCTGATACTCTATTAAGTGTTGAAGAAATAGATTTTAACGGTGTTATATACAATATGTCTGGATCTCTAAGTTCAATCGGGGATGAATTTATACTTGATGAGTTCAAGCTATTTCCAAGCTATCCAAATCCTTTTAATTCTGCCACTACTATAAATTTTAATTTACCAAAGGAGTCTTCAGTTGATTTAGTTGTTATTGATTTGCTTGGGCGGAAAGTTAGAACAATATTAAATGATAACTTAAAAGATAAGGGTTCCTATCAAGTAAAATGGCATGGTTATGACGACTTCGGTTCCTTAGTGCCTTCTGGTATATACTTAATTCACTTTACGAGCGAATCATATTCTAAGCATTTTAAAACAGTTCTTATTAAATAAATAAAAGATATTTGTGAGTGTTTTTCCTCTATGACTCGTTATTATATTGATCTGTGCAAATTTGTAGGTTTCTTATCCTTATCTTAATCTGTTGTTAGTTTATAGATAATTAATTTTAATTAAAGGAGTTCTTATGAAAGTATTAAAAAAAGTGCGGTCTGGCTTTACGATGATAGAAATTATGGTTGTAGTTGTTATTGTTGCGATTTTAGCTGCAATAGCGCTTCCAATCTATCTTGATTACGTCCAGAGCTCATATGCTTCGGAAGCGAGGACGGTAATGTCAAATGTCCATAATGCAGCAAAAATGTATTATCAGACTAAGGGCGAATGGCCTGGTGACGTTGAACAATTAGAGAGATCCGGACAACTTGATTTAGATAGATCTACAAAGCTTAAGTGGACTTTTGAATTGCAATTACCAGATAGATTAAGTGCTACAAGCACTGAAGAAATGACGGGTGGCGCTGGAAAAGTCGTGTCTTTTGATGCTCTAACTGGGAAA
>CALKMQ010000003.1 GCA_938092125.1 uncultured bacterium | reverse complement strand
TGGTGCTGATTGGGATCATTGGGACACTCACAGGGATATGATTTTGAGAGATAGAGCTCTTAACAATAAATTACTCTCGTTTAATGAAATGAATACATTTGGGAAAAAAGGCATTGGGAATGAATCAACTTATAATTCTGGGTTTGCTCTTTCTAGATATATAGCGTATAAATACGGTTCAAATGTTATCAAGGATGTGATGGAAGAGCTGTCAAATCCTCTACAATATTCTATAAATGATGCTTTTTATAATGTTATAGATGTTGATGGGGAAGTGATTTATGACGATTTCATTTTGACACTTAAAGAAAGATATAAAAAGCTTTCAAGCCCTATTGAGGTAAATAAGACAACACCTAATATTATTGCAGGTGAGGGGACGACAAATATGTTTCCGATGTGGGCTCCTGACACTAATGTTTTTGCATATCTGAGCAATAAAGGAAATGACTTTTTTGGGCAAACCGATCTATACATTTTTAATTTAGATGATAATAATGAAAAAAAGATTTCTGGGTCAGTTTACTCTGCTCCGACATGGCATTCAGATGGATCATATATTTATTACAGTAAAAAGCCTATGTTTCCAGATAAAAATGGGTCTAGATACTATGATATCTACGAATATGACTTATCCCTAAAGAAAGAAAAAAGACTTACGAGTGGCGCTAGGTCTATTTCTCCCGTTTTTATTAAATCTGATAGTAGTATTGCATTTATTGCATCAAAAGATGGAGCGCAGGACATTTATATTTATGATTTGAAGGATGAAGAAATAATTCAGATTACTGATTTTCAAAACAGGCCCATTATTAGTAGTCTAAACTTTAACAAGTATGACAATAGTCTCTATTTTGATATATCAACTCATCATTATAGGGATATAGGAAAAATTTCGTTGAATGTTACAACGTTTAATATGGTGCTTAGTAATGATTTATGGGATGAACGAAATATTACTTTTAGTAATAATGGTTCTGTTATATATGCTGATGATAAAAGTGGGATTTTCAACCTCTATTTAATCGATGAGAAAAATAGAAAACAAGGTTATGTGACAAACGTTCTTGGTGGTGCGTTTATGCCAAATATGAACCAAAATGGAAAGTTAGTATACTCCCTTTATCACGATGGTGCGTATAAAATTGCATTGATAGATACCTTGACAATAATTGAAGATGATTTAGTTGGTTATGCAAATAACTATTATCAAAAAAATGCAAACCTAACTGCTCCTATTACTAAGTTTGATACAACAGAAGCTCACAAGTATGTAGACCAATTTCCAAACATGTTTATAATGCCAAAATTAATGTATGAATATGGTACTGCTAAGCCAGGGTTTTATTTTTATTCAAGTGAGATTTTAGAAAGGTTAAGTTTATTTGGAGGAATGTCATTAAATAGTCTAATGGATGCAGACTTGTTCTTCATTTTTGAGTTTAATCGGTTTTACCCAACAGTCTTCTTTGAAACGTTTTACCTCACAAGAAACACTTCAGATCAAACTAGATATCAAGACATTTATGAAGTAGATAGTGATATAAAATTTAGAATGCTCCTTTTTCGTCCAGGAGTAAAATTTCCTTTATATGGTAGTACGATTGAAATATTTAGTTCGTTTCAGCGATATAGAGCATTTGTTAAAGAATCACTGCCTTTGGAGAATATCGAAGCAGGAGTTGCTTACGATTACTACAAGGGGATTTCATTGAATTTCGATTGGAAATTAAATGTAATTAAACCTCGACTTGATGGAAGTATAAATCCGTCAAATGGCTTTACTTTAGCTGCAAAATTAGATTTTGAAAAAAATAATTTCATTGATGGTCTTGATCTGTCAGATGCTGGCACTTTGGTAGAAGATTTTAAGAATAATGATTTAACTCGTGTTCAAGGTGAATTAACCTATCACTATGAAATACCTTGGGTTGAGAGATTAACAACTAGTCTACATATTAGTGGTGGATATATGTCAAATGCGAAAGTTGATTCATTCTTTCATTTTTTTAATGGTGGGATGAGTGGTATTAAAGGTTATCCTTTTTATGGAATTGAAGGAACAAAATCTGCTTTGATTGATTTCTCTTTAAGGCTTCCCATTTTTCGTGAAGAACATATAAAATTAGGTTGGTTTATTATGCAGAATAGTGTCTTTGGAGCAGTTTTTCAATTAGGTGATGCTTGGAGAGAAAAAAATGATCAATTGTGGAAAAAATCTATTGGTCTTCAATGGCGTATTAATGGTTTTTCATTTTATAATTACCCAACGGCAATTGAATTAGAAATTCACAGAGGCTTAACTAAATTTGAAAGAGTTATAAAAGGAGAATCATACTCTTATGGTAAAGAAAACAGAACATATTTTAAATTATTATTTGATTTCTAAATTAACATTATTAATAGTTTTAATAATGCCTCTCGCTGGGCAAGATACTTCGAAAGTAATTGTTAAAAACGATTCTACTTTTTATCCTGGTAAACCACTAATAATGTCCTTATTAATACCGGGATTGGGCCAGGTATATAATAAGGAGCCTATCTGGAAACCAAGTCTTTTTATAGCAACTGAAATTGTCAGTATTACAAGCATATTTTACGCAAATAAAAAAGCAGATGAAATTAGACTCGATTACCAAAAGTTTGCGGATGAGAATTGGAATATTCAAAATTGGTGGAATTTTACTCAGTCAGGACCTACAACAGTCGAAAACAACGGATTATATTTTACGGATAATAAACTAAAGGCTATGAGAGATTATGTAGGTACACACCATTTAACCGTCCACCTTAAGGGTGATCTTGTCAACTTATTTAATACTGAATTTTTAACATCAGATAGTCTTTCTCTTTTGTCTAGTTATCTTGATAGCGATGATATTACGATGGTTAAAGATAGGCACTATTATGAAAATATCGGCAAGTATGATCAGTTTGTTGGAGGTTGGTCTGATGTTTCTACTAATTGGTATTGGGAAGAAAAAGATGTTGGTGATAGTACTGAGATTGTTATTAAAACTCCTAAGAAACAAAGTTATCTTGATGAGCGTTATAAATCAAATCAATGGTTATCTTTTGCTAAATTTAGTGTGAGCGCAATGATGTTTAATCATGTAATAAGTGGGCTAGAAGCGGTTTACGCTAACAGAATTAATAAAAATAATAAAACTCGAAAGGATTCTAAGGATGTAAACCTTAACTTAGGCTTGTTATTCAATCCTAATAACAAGACTGGAATAGGTGGTTTGTCCTTCAGACTTAATTTTTAAAATGAAATATTTTAGCTTTATATTAATTATCATAGTTGGTTGTTCATCTAGTTTACCGGATGAAACAATTCCTCTAGCTGATCATCTTAAGATTGGAATGGATTTACTTGATCAAGAAAAGTTTGTAAAAGCACAGGATGAGTTTAAATTTATTTTATCTAGAGGAACAGGGACTGACTACGGAGATGATGCTCAGTTTTTTTTAGCCGAATCTTATTTCTTGAATCAAGAATATATGTTGTCAATACAAGAATATGAAAATTTGACAAGAAAAATGGCATTTAGTCCATATTTTGAAAAGGCTAGATTTAGAATTTGTGAAGCATATAGGATTGAAAGTCCAAATTATTACAATGATCAATCATATACTGAAAAAGCGTTGGAAAGGTATCGTGAGTTTCTAGAAGACTTTCCTGAATCTGAGCATAGTAAGGTTGTAACAGAATCGATGGATGTATTAAGAAATAAGCTCGCAAAAAAAATATATGAAACGGGTATCTTATATATGAAAATGGATGAGTTTGAGCCTGCAAGAATGTCTTTTAATGCAGTAATTGATCAATATTATGATACAGAAATAATCGAAAAAGTTCACTTTGAGGTTATTAAATCTTATGTTAAGGAAGGCAGTGTGAATAAAGCTGAAAAACATTGGGTTAATAAGGGGCAGTCATATATATCTGATGAAGAAATTATTAATGAAATAACTGAACTCTTTTCCATTAAAGAATAATAATGAAAATATGCATTTTTGGGGGCACGTTTGATCCGCCACACATTGGTCATCTACTTATAGCTCAAACTGTTTGTGAGGTTGAAGATTTTGATAAAATTCTTTTTGTACCAGCATATTCGCCACCACACAAAAATCAAATTACAACTATTGAGCACAGAATTAATATGGTGAAAATTGCTATACGAGATAACCCGAAATTTGAATATTCTGATGTTGATGTAGTAAGAGAAGGTACTTCATATACCAGTGATACAATAGTAGATATAAAAAAACGAATGGATAGTTCAAAAGATGAAATGTATTATCTAATTGGTAGTGATAGTTTGATTGATTTTAAAAACTGGAAAAGAGCAAGAAAAATTTTGAAAGAGGCAAAAGTTATCGTAGCAATTCGTCCGGGATTTAGTCCAAGTGATATCCCTCACTGGATTTTAAAAGAAGTTCATTTTGCGAACATACCTCGATTTGAGTTATCGTCCTCTACGATAAGATCTAGGTGGATAAAAGATCTTACTATTCGTTATATGGTTACTTTACCTATTTGGGATTATATAAATGAAAATAAATTATATAGTCCGAATCCTTAGGTTTATCCTGAAAAATCTAGATACCACCTAACAAGGTTTAATGAAACTAATATAGTACCTTGTAATCGACTAATTTGCCAGTTCGTTCTCATCATAACTAAAACCATAGCAACCATTATAATTAAAACTACAATGCTAGAGTGAATATCAGATTGAATATTTGTTGGGTTTATTATACCTGCAAGTCCCAATACTCCAAGTAGATTAAACAAATCACTACCAATAAGGTTACCAATTGCCATTCCGTGCTTATCTTTAAATGCTGCTGTTAAAGATGTAGCTAGCTCTGGAGCAGAGGTGCCAGCAGCAACGATTGTTACAGCAATGACCCAATCTGAAACCCCAAAAGCGCTTGCAAGTGAGGAAGCGTGTTCAACCATTAGGTGCCCACCAAGAACAATAGAAATAAGCCCAGCAAAAAACCATAAATATGATTTTAAGTCTGCAGACCCAGGGTGCGTTTCTTCCATTGGTTCTTTTTTAATAAATAAGAAAATAATATACCCGATCAAAGCAAGAAAAAGAATAGACCCCTCTGCTACAGTTATGGCATCTGTTATATCCCAGCCGTTGAATCCAAAGAATAAAACATAAATTAATAATGTAACCAAGAGTAAGAAAAAACCATCTCTATATAATAATTTGGGCGTAATAGTGATTGATCGCACCATCGCAGTGCCACCTAAAATAAAACCCAAATTGAAAATATTGGAACCTACAACATTGCCTATCGATATATCAGTTTGGCCAGTTAGTGCTGCTTTAATAGTTACTGCGAATTCTGGGGCAGATGTACCAAAAGCAACAACAGTTAACCCTATTACTAAATCAGAAATTTTTAATGAATGAGCTATTTCAGCAGCAGCTTCAACAAGCCAATCTGCTCCCTTCCACAACATTAAAATAGAAAAAACGACTAAAACTATGTCAAGTAGTAATATCAAGAAAATACCTTTTTATTAATTTATTATTGTTTGAACTAAAAAAATTTACACAATTTATGAATTATGTAGGTTCTTATTTAGTCTTTTAATATTCACTTATATATTAAATTCTTCACTACTTTTTCTATAAGTAATATGTGAGTAATTTAACGTCATGATAGATTTTCAAAATGTTTCCTATACGCACCAAAAAGGAAGAGGTGTTACTAATCTATCTTTTTCCATTGATGATGGAGAATTTGTATTTTTGATTGGGCCAACCGGTTCAGGTAAAACTACTCTAATGAGATTGATCTATTTTGACTTGCTTTGTGATTCAGGAAAAATCAATGTTGGAAATTTTAATTCAGACAGGATTAAAAAAAGTAAGATTCCTCTTGCAAGAAGAGATATTGGAATGGTATTTCAAGGCTATCATCTTCTAAATGATCGTAATGTGTTTCACAATGTAGCACTCCCATTACATGTTATTGGTTGCGATGCTAGTGAAATTTCTTATCGAGTGGAAGATGCATTAGAATTGGTGGGTTTCGAAGGTAAAAGGGGTCACTATCCTCATGAGTTATCTGGTGGTGAAAAACAAAGAGTAACACTCGCACGTGCTATTGTAAAAGAACCTACACTAATTCTAGCTGATGAACCTACTGGTAACCTCGATCCTGTTGCAGCGTTTGAACTTGTTCAGTTATTAGAAACGATAAATAATGAAGGCACAACTATTTTAATGGCCTCACATAATTATAACCTTATTAAGGGCAGGGGTCGTCGAATAATAGAGTTAAAAGATGGGTTAATGCGAGGAAGTTAATGGATAAATTTTTATACTTAATTTCTGAGGGTTTGAAAAATGTTTGGCGACATAAAATGACTACTTTTACAGCAGTGTTTTCATTGTTTCTAGCTCTGTATTTTGTTGGTCTTTTGGCAACTGCAGGTGAAAACACAAAATCAATTCTTCAATACCTCCGTTCCAAATATAAGATTGAAGTATTTTTTAAGCAGAATGTGGATTTAAAGAGTGCAAAAAAAGTTTCTGATTTAATTCTTGAAGTAAAGGGCGTTCGTTCATCTACTGTGATTAATAAAGATGATGCAGTAAGGATTTTTAAGGACCAATTTGGGGAAGATATTCTTGGTGTTTTGGGCTATAATCCCTTACCAATCAGTGCGGTGGTAAATCTTAAACGAAATTCAGAGGAAATGTTGAAAATCGCTCCTGTAGTATCCGAAATTAAAAAAATGGAAGGTGTTCAAGAGGTTCGATATCAAGGTCATTTGATTAAAAAAATTGAGAGGACTTACGCAAGGTTCATGCAGTTATTCCCTGGTGTTGCAATATTATTTATTACTGTT
>CALKMQ010000002.1 GCA_938092125.1 uncultured bacterium | reverse complement strand
GCAACAATCTGAGCTGTGATAGTACTTCCAATATTGGAACCGAGTATGACACCTAAGCCTTGAACAAATGTCAAAAGCCCAGAATTAACAAAACTAACTAACATCACCGTTGTAGCACTGCTACTTTGAATAACCATGGTAACGAAAGCACCAACGCCAACAGCCAACAAACGATTTGAAGTTAGTTTTTCTAAAACAGAACGCATCTTGTTACCAGCTGCAATTTTCATTCCATCGCTCATCATTTCCATTCCATATAAGAACATTCCTAGACCACCAAATAAGCTAGTGAACATTAAAAAAATCGAAATTTCTTTTGGGCTAGAACCTGCTGATACTGAGGCCATAAGCAGAGAAGGAACCGCTGCAAAAATCATGATAAATATTAAAAGTATTTTTTTCATTTTATGTATTTATTTTTGTTAATTAAATATTACGCGCAATAATTAGACGAAAATGTATTTCAAATATCAATAACTAAACAGTCCAAATAATGGTAATTGAAATTTATAAAAACTTGAATAAATTATAAGATGTCAAAAATCATAAAAGATTTTTTTTCGGTGATAAATACTAAATCGTTAGTTGTAATTGTTGCAGCATGCGCAACAACTACTTTGTGTTATGAACTTAATTTTCATTTTGTTGTTCCTACAGACCTTATTAGTATCGCAATTGTCTTCCCAATTGTCTTCTCAATCCATGCTGCGTATAATCGCAGAGAAAAAGCTCTAGAGCATTATTCTATTTTTAAAGCTAGTGCTTTATCAATTAGGTATGCTCATTCGCATTGGGCACATGAGAAACAAAAAGAAAATCGTGAGAACAAAATATTAGACCGTAACGAACATATTGATCGACTAGATGGTATCTACAAGGATCTTTTTAAAAAAATATATGATTACTTACATTCAAAAAAACCTAAATCAGAAACATATGATCAAATAATCACCCTTATAGGCAAAATATCTCTCTCTAATGAAAAATTAAGACCATTTGTACTCGATCCGGAAAATGTTAGATCCAATGAAAATTTAAGACTAATGGCTGTGGAGCTTGAAAATATTATCAACATAAAAAACTACCGGACTCCAAATTCTCTTCGTGCTTATACCAAAGTTTTTCTAAATATCTTCCCAATTATTTTTGGCCCTTTTTTTGCTCATGTTGCTATTGAAAGAGGTATTGAGTTTGGAATTGTTATGGCCACTATTTACAGTTTAGTTCTTACTATTCTAGATAACATTCAAGAAGATTTAGAAGATCCTTTTGATGGTGTAGGAAGTGATGATATTCAACTAAACTTTCCAACTATGCTCCAATCAAATACAACTAAAGATTAGCAAATTCACTTCAAAGCCCTTCGATACCATCAAACTCTACCCATATTCGAATGGATGCTCTAAGCTCTCTTAAATTAATAAAAGGCGTTTTTGCGATTTTAGACCTTTTTGTCTGGGCCAGAGTAATTCTCAGCTGGATTCCTCACAACCAGTATAATGAAATTACACGTACTGTATTTAATGTTACCGAACCATTACTTAAGCCTATTAGAGAACTAATTCCGATATCATCGATTAATATAGATATATCACCCTTCATCCTCCTATTTGGTCTGAACATGGCAGAATCCTTAGCCCTTCGAACATTCGTTTACTAGATATTCTTATCTTTTAATAAATATGATTATTAAAGTTTGAAAAAATTTTAATGGAATATTTATATCTAATAATTGCAGCCCTTTTTACATCTGCGATATCAGCAATGATTGGTATGGGTGGTGGAATAATTTTGCTTGGCATAATGGCGTTAGTAATTCCAGATGGTTATTTAGTGGTTGCATTACATGGCATGATACAATTAGTAGGAAATAGTACTCGAGCTTTTATATTTAGAAACGCAGTAAAGAAAGATTTGGTTTTTAATTACTTTTTTGGTTCAATCATTGGTTCAATAATTTCTATAGGCATTATTCTAGCATTAATTACTCTTTATAAAGTTGAATCAGCTAATCAAATTGCCTTTGACTATTTAAAGCCTCTTATCGGGATTTATATCCTATGGTTTGTTTACTTGAGAAAAAAAGAAGGCATAAAAAAACATAACTTTTTTTATGTAGGAATTCTTGGAGGACTGACATCGGTTTTCATAGGTGCTGTAGGTCCGTTGATCGCTCCGTTTTTTTTAAAAACAAATTTAAAAAAAGAAGAAATTATTGCTAACAAGGCGACGTGCCAAATAGTCTCTCACCTTGGAAAAGTACCAATTTTTATCTATTTCTTTGAATTAGAGTATTCCAGACATTTAGAATTATTATTGCCACTAATGATGTCAGTTTATTTTGGAACTATCATTGGTAAAAAGCTTTTAGGGCTGGTATCTGAAGAGAATTTCAAAATATTATTTAAAATTTGTTTGTCTATCATTGCTGTACATTTAATAATTGACGAAATTTTACAAACTTTGTTGTTTACTTAATCATTAATTAAAAAAAAATTACATTAAAAGATCCGCAAAAAACTGATATTATAATTTCATGAAAACTTTAGAAATACTTTTCAATAATTATATAGAAGAGAACAAGTATGATACGAATGCAGTACAGATGTTAAACTTTTATAAAAACAATGAGAATTGCTTTAGCAAATATAATAAAAAAGGCCATTTTACGGGCTCAGCATGGATAATAAATCCTGCAAAAAATGCTGTTTTAATGACACATCATAAAAAATTAAATATGTGGCTTCAGCTTGGTGGACATGCGGATGGTGATAAGAACCTTATAAATGTTGCACTTAGAGAGTCTAAGGAGGAATCTGGGTTTAGTAATTTTAAATTATTAAGTGAAGAAATTTTTGATTTAGACATCCATGAAATCGAGCCAATGAATGATGATCCAAGACACTTGCACTACGACGTTAGGTTTTTACTTGAGGCAGATCCAATTAAAAGCAAGATAATTGTTAGTGATGAATCACATGATGTTAAATGGATCCCTCTTAACGAAGTAAATAATTATAATTCAGAAGATTCGATTAGAAGAATGGTTGCTAAAACGATTGAGCTGTAATTTTTGCAACTTTACATAATTATATCTTTATAAGAATGACGCCATAAGTAGTCAGATTGCTCTCAATTTTTATGTGAGCATTTCTAATATCCTTCAGCTCATATTTGCCAGATAATCTATGAATCAATCTTTCCTTTTTTAGAGCGACAGTAATATCATTTATTGCATTAACTTTAGCTTCTTGGGGGATATCATAAACAAAAACCATTTTCAAATTAAGATTCATATTCATCATTTTATAAAAAGGTATTTTTGGATGCATTTCCGACATTGATGCAAAAGTGACTATTTCACAATTTGGTTTAATAACCGCCAATAAATAATCTAGGTTAACTCCAAAGTCACTATCGATAATTTTATCTATTTTTTGGCCATTAGTAATATTCATTACTTGATCTACAAAAAATTTTGAAGGATGCTCAAGAACAAAATCTGCACCAGCTCTTTCGCACTGATTAATACTTTTTAAATTAGAAGCTGTTGCTATTACTATAGCTCCTGCTTGCTTTGCCCATTGTATGGCATAGTGCCCTACCCTCCCTGCACCTCCAGTAATTAAAACATGACAGTTTTCAATGCGCCCACCAATATGAACACACCTATGAGCCGTGATAGCTGGAATACCCATCATCGAACCAACGTCATAATTAGTATTTTTAGGCAATCGAACTGCATTGATTGAGGGCAAACAAACGAACTCGGCAGAGGTTCCAAAATTTCGATTATGCTGCGCCTCATATAGCCAGACTCTTTCGCCTATTCTATCTTTTAATTCATCATTACCGACATCAATTATCTCTCCTGCTCCATCACTGTGAGGAATTATTGGACCATGATCAAGAGCAAATGGATTTGATCCTAATCTTTTTTTTGTATCAGAAGGATTAACTGCTGAAAAAAAAACACGAACTTTGACTTCTCCAACTTTAGGTACTGGTTCATCGAATTCTCCAATGTTAAGTACCTTATCAGCTGGACCAAATTTGTTATACCATGCAGCTAGCAATTAAAGTTTCTTTCCTGTTTGTATATTCCATAATTCTGCGTAGAAACTTAGATTGTTCTTCATTAACTCATCATGCGTACCAGATTCATGAATTTTTGAATCTTTCACAACAAAAATATTATCACAATTACGAATCGTTGAAAGCCTATGAGCTACGATGATCATCGTACGATTCTTTTTTAAATCAAAAAATGATTTTTGGATTAACCTTTCAGTCTTATTATCAACAGATGATGTTGCTTCATCAAAAATTAATATATCAGGATTTCTCACTATAGCACGAGCTATTGCTAAACGTTGCCTCTGACCCCCTGAAAGTCGCTGACCACGTTCTCCAATTAATGTATCATAACCATTGCTCAATGAAGATATAAATTCATCACATTGGCTTTGCTTGGCAGCTAAAATAATTTCATCCATTGAACATGATTCATTTCCATAACTAATATTATCTCTAACTGAAGCATTAAATAAAAATGTATCTTGACTAACAATTCCAATTTTACTCCTCAGGTTTTGCACGGATAGACTAGCAATGTTTTTTCCACCAATGAAGATATTTCCCTTATCAGGATCGTAAAGCCGTAATAATAATTTTGCTAAGGTTGTTTTACCAGAACCAGTATCCCCTACAATTCCAATAGATGAACCATATTTAATTTCCATTGTAAAATTGTTAAATAAAGCAGAACTATTAGAATAACTAAAAGAAATATTATTAAAGTGAATATCATACTTAAGGCTATCAATATCTTCAGGGTCTGCCTTTTCAATAATGCTATCTTCTGTTTTTAATAAATCAAAAATTCGCTTACTTGAAGCCATAGATCTTTCAAAATCATCTACCAAAGTGCCAAGTGTTGTAAATGGCCATAAAAACCTTTGAGTTAAAAATACCAGCACACTATATGAACCAACGGCAAGAGTACCACTCAAAGCCATATGGCTACCAATTAAGATTGTACCTAAGAATCCTGCTAATACGCCCATTCTTATTACAGGAGTAAACGCACTACTAACAGAAATAGCGCTTATATTTTCATTCTGGTAATCTTGGCTAAGACTACTTATACGTTTCTTTTCTTTTTTAAAAGACATAAAACTTTTAATAGTCTGAATTCCTAGTAGATTATTAAAAACTGAGGAATTTAATGCACCTACTTTATCTCGAACTTTTTTATATCTTGGTGATAATTTTTTTTGAAATAAAAAACTAACTGCAAATATAATTGGGACCGGTAAAACTGCTATCGTCGCAATGATTGGAGATATATAAAAGAAAATGAATCCAATGCATATAGTAGATACAAAAACCTGAATAATTTGGTTCATCCCATTATTCAAAAATCTTTCTAATTGATTAACATCATCATTTAGTACTGCGGTGATGTTGCCAGTAGCCTGATTTTCATGCCAACTCAGACCTAGCCTTTGAGCATGGTCATATGCAGAAACTCTTATCTCATGCTCAACGTCCTGAGCAAGTCCGCGCCATTGGATTGAATAAATATATTCAAAAGATGATTCTAAAGCCCAAATAATGAATGTCACTATTCCTAAGAAAATAACCTGACTTTCTATGCTACTAAAACCCAGAGATGCTACAAAGCTATTTTCCTTTTCAACGACAAGATCAACTGCAACACCAATTAATACCTCTGGAGCAATATCAAAAACCTTGTTTAGGATAGAACAAATAGATGCAAACCAAGCTTTATTTCTCCAAGGATGAATGTAGCGAATTAATTCGCTAAAAGAATTCGCTGAGCTATGATTAAGTTTCATTTAGTAAAAACCTGTTTAAATAATATTTAAGTTATGAATAACTCCATCTCACATAAATGAAAATCTTTTAAACGTAAAAATGTTATGACAAAAAATAATACAGATTCAATTCTTAAATATAGAATCAAAGAACCTTTAATAAATTCTACAGACACTCCTACTATTTTTCTTCTCCATGGGATCGGAAGTAATATGGATGATTTGTTTTCATTGAACCATTTTTTTGCTGATGAATGGAGGATAATAAGTTTTCAAGCTCCTATATCCATAGGTTTTGGAGGGTGGGCTTGGGCTGAATTAGATTTGAATAACTTAAGAAGATATCCAAAACCAGAGCAACGAATTGCAAGCCGAAATGCAATTATTAAATCTATAAAAACTCTTAAGAAAGAATTCAACATTAAATCAAAAAATTCTTACCTGCTTGGTTTCAGTCAAGGAGCAGCATTTACATTATTCAGTGGTTTGACAAACCCTTCCGAGTTCAATGGACTCATTGCTATTTGTGGTTTTTATAAGACGGAAGAAGATATTAAAGAAATAGATACTGAAAAGATTAAGAAATTAGAAATATTAGTTAGTAACGGCACCGCTGACGAAGTGATTCCCATTCACATGGGAAGGATGACTAATTTAGGATTGAAAAAATTTGGTTTATCACACACTTATAATGAATATGACACTGGGCATACAATATCAAATGATTGCTTAAATGATATTTTATATTGGCTGCAAGAAAAACATCAAAGCTAATTATTTAATTAATATCATTTTTTTAGAAGTCACTGATACATCAGATTTTAATCTGCAATAATAAATACCTGAAGGCATTTGATGACCATCAGCATTCCTTCCATCCCATTGTAATGTAATGTTTCCAGCAGAATAATTTTGACTGCCTATCACTTTTATTTCTTTTCCTTCAATATCAATTATAGAAATTTTTAAATATGACATTTTTTCCAATTCTATATCAATGTTTGTAATAGGATTAAATGGGTTAGGATAATTTTGTTTTAAAACAAAATTTTCAGGTATCACAGATGACTTTTCAACACCGGCAATATTGACACCTATAAAATCGCAAATTCCGTTAATGATTGCACTTGCAGTTAAGTTATAATTTCCAGCATCGCTACAATTCATGTCTTCATAAGTTAGAGCCATAACATTCTCAGCATAATTAAACCACCACCAACTTTCAGGATATTGATCAGGTGTACTACCAGACCAACTTACATAATAATTCCAATTTTCAAAACCACCTGGATAATAAAGCTGGATCCCTGAAATAAATTCTTTTTCTGAGTCAGCAAAATAACTACTTGTCCCATTTTCATGATGATAAACAAAATACCTTTTACACGCATATGCAGAATGCATATTTAAGGCTACTTGAATCGGGTTTGGTATGGCAAAAGAAAGTTCTATAAATCTGTTTTGCAATGCAGAAACTTCAGCCTGGAGTTCTTCATCATCCCAGCCACTTTCAATATCAAGACCATTAGCATTTTCTCTTGCATATCCTAATTCAACTCCATCTGGATTATGCATAGGCACAATATGAAAAATAGTATTGGCTCTTATTAAAGCTGCCTCCGGTGTATCCGCAATTAAAAAATTAATAATTTCATCCGCAACCCAAAACGATTCTTCTTCGCCAGGGTGTGTACGAGCATGGATATATACTCTCTTATAGGTTAATGAACTAGGTTGATCTGATATAGTTAATTCCCAAATACCTCTTCCCTGAACGGATGCACCAATGGAGTCAATTACCACATATGGACTTTGAGACCATTCTGATAAATCGCTAATCAAATCATTATAACCATATCCCCAGTTTCTTTCATGATTGATATTGTCAACCGATACCCCACATTTTTGATTTTCAATCATTTGTGCATTAGCATTACAAAAAAGAAAAAATAATGAAATAAATATTTTTGTTTGAGACTTAAAAATCATGTCCCAATTTAATAATTAATACTAAACAACATTTATGTTTAAAAATCCTTATATCTATTATGTCATATTTAAAGATGTTTTAATTAACAACTAATTGTGATGCCATTGTGGCAGAAAAACCTATGTAGGTATAATTTTTGATGATATATATCAATAATACCAAAATATTAATTAAACGGAGTTTCCATTGGCAAAACAAACATTTCAAACTGAGGTAAGTCAACTTTTACAATTGATAATTCACTCATTGTATTCGCAAAAAGAAATATTTTTGAGAGAATTAATATCTAACTCTTCTGACGCACTTGATAAACTTAAATATTTAACTCTAACTCAAGATAAATTTAAATCTCTTAAATTTGAACCAAGAGTAGATATCGAATTTGAAGAAGGCGATAACCCAACGTTGACTATCAGAGATAGTGGTATTGGGATGAGTAAAAAAGACTTCAAAGATAATCTTGGGACAATAGCCCGATCAGGAACAAAAAACTTTTTATCGAAAATGTCTGGCGATGCCAAAAAAGATTCAAATTTAATTGGCCAATTTGGTGTTGGATTCTACTCATGTTTTATGGTTGCTGATAAAGTCGAAGTTATTTCTAAAAAAGCTGGCCATAAACAAGGTAATAAGTGGA
Organism: uncultured bacterium; assembly: GCA_938092125.1. Taxonomy (GTDB): domain Bacteria; phylum Fidelibacterota; class Marinisomatia; order Marinisomatales; family UBA1611; genus TMED80. The sequence continues at coordinate 3,215 of CALKMQ010000002.1, read as the reverse complement.
CTAGCGATGGAAAATCAGGATATGAGATTGTACCGCAGAAAACTGAAGACACTGGTACTACAATTATTTTGTATCTAAACGACGAGGGTAAAGAATTTGCAAGCAGGTGGAAAATTGAGAGTACCATAAAGAAATATTCTGACCATATTGATTTTCCTATTTTTCTCTCTTATGAAGACACTGAATATGATGATGAAGGTAAAGAAAAAGGGAAAACGCAAAAAAATGAACAAATAAATGATGCTACTGCTTTCTGGAAAAGACCAAAAAACGAGTTAAAGAAAAAAGATTATAATGAATTCTATAAGACCTTATCGTATGATGCAGAAGATGCTCTAGATTGGGTTCATAGCTCTGCAGAAGGTATGTTAGAGTTTACAGTACTCTTTTTCATTCCCAAAAAAGCTCCAGCAGATATTTACAGAGCTGACTACCAGCCAGGAGTTAAACTTTATGTAAATCGAGTTTTTATAACAGATGATGAAAAAGAGCTTCTTCCCACTTGGTTACGCTTTGTGAAAGGTGTAATTGACTCATCCGATTTACCTCTAAATGTTAGTAGAGAGATTCTTCAGCAGAATAAAGTAATGGCGAAAATAAAATCGAACTCTGTAAAAAAAGTACTAGATAAAATAAAGACAATAGCAAAAAACAAAGACAGGTATGAGGGCTTTTATAATGAATTCGGAAGATTGCTAAAAGAAGGTGTCTATCAAGAGTTTGAACATAAAGAGGCTTTAACAGAACTTTTAAGGTTCAAATCCACGAAGGAAGATGGTTTTGTTTCCCTTCAAGAATACGTGGATCGTATGGGCAGTGATCAAGAGTCTATTTATTATATTACCGGAACTAATGAGCTCGCGTTAAGAAACTCTCCACTTTTGGAAATGTATAAGAAAAAAGATATAGAAGTATTAATACTTGATGATGAAATTGATGAAATCATAATGCCTTCTGTGCCTACTTTTAAAGAAAAGAGTTTAAAATCAGTTAATAGAAGTGGCGCTGCCGATGAATTAAATAAAGATGATAACAAAGATAAGAAAGATGAACTAAAACCACTTATTAAAAAAGTGAAATCTGTTTTAGGCGAGAAAGTTAAAGACGTTAAATCGTCGAACAGACTTAGTGATTCACCCTCATGTATAGTCGCGGATGAAAATGACCCCACTGCTCAAATGCAAGAAATTATGAGAGCAACTGGTCAAGTTGGTATGCCTGAAATCAAACCTATTTTAGAAATAAACCCTGAACATAAAATTATCAAAAAACTTGTCGCTATGCGCAAAGGAAAAGCATTTGATGATGGCGTATTGATGATTTATGAACAGGCCTTATTGCAAGAGGGTGTTAAACTTGAAGACCCTGCTGGGTTTGTTAAAAGGCTGAACCGATTGATGGAGAAATCGCTTTAGTTTTTCAATTGACCGACAACGCACAAAGTTCCAGGAAACTCATTTAAAGCATTCACTTTAAAACTGTAGCAACTAGTTAAACCGGCACTTTTAAATATTTGCACCCATTCTTTTTCGTCTTTGAGAGTCATGTGGACATTTAAATCTTCTGACCAACTATAACTATCTGGATTACCAATATAGTGATCTAGTCCGATAACTAGCATGCCACCTGGTGCTAACCATTTATCAACTATATGTTTAGTAAGTGTTTTAGGTGACTTGAAATAATAAAAAACCTCCATACTAAAAACAAAATCAATTTTATTCTTTGGAGACCACAATAATAGATCTTCAAGATAATATTCTCCATCGGGATCAATTTCTTTTGCATTTTGAATCATAGATTTTGCTCCATCTACACCAAAAGAACTTTTACAATATGGCATCTGTCTGACTTTTCGTACAACCCATCCATTACCGCAACCAGCATCCACGAAATTAAAGTTAGATTTCGTTTCAGAAAGAGTTTTATCTAAAATTTGATTTACAGCGGGGCTATGAGATTTTGCCATACCTCTATCCTTTCCATTATCTGCCCATTTACTAAAAAGATCTGTGGCTATATTTTGCATTTTTTCCTCAAAATTTATATCTTAAAATAACACATGACAAAAAAGAAAGATATAGCTTTTGATTGGCTTAGAAGATATACCGGCACAAACCCTAAAGATTATGGAGATTGGATACTTTTAACAAATTTTCATAATTATGTAGAAAAATTTTCAGAACGATTTGGTTGTAAAATAAATGGAATTGGTGGACCGATGACATCTTCTGTTAATTCGAATGGCCTTGGTATTATCAATTTTGGTATTGGTAGCGCAAATGCAGCTACTATTATGGATTTACTATCTTCAATCAGCCCTAAAGGAATACTTTTCCTTGGAAAATGTGGTGGATTAAAGAAGACAACCGATATTGGGAATTTCATACTTCCAATTGCAGCAATTAGAGGTGAGGGAACTAGCGATGATTATTTTCCCAAAGAAGTACCAGCAATGCCTTCATTCAAACTTCATAAATATGTTTCTGATATATTAGTTGAAAGAAAAATTGAATATAGAACAGGTGTTGTCTATTCTACGAATCGTAGGGTATGGGAACATGATAACAAATTTAAAAAATATTTGAGAAAAATAAGAGTTATGGGAATTGATATGGAGACTGCGACGTTATTTATAACTGGATTTTCAAATGAAATTAGTAGAGGTGCTTTATTACTAGTCAGTGATACTCCAATGATTCCAGAAGGAATAAAAACAGAAGAAAAAGACAAAGATGTTACTCAAAAATATGTTGATTTACATATTGACATGGGTATTGAAGCAATGACGAAAATTGGTGATGAAGGCGAGAAAATCAAACACTTCAAATATTGATTAGAATTAGCTAGCGCAGCAACAATTACTCTTACAGCAATTTCGAGCACAACCGCTCATACACGATTGATCTTTATTACAGCAGATACAATCACATCCGCCGTCACAGCATTTACAACCTTTTGAACAACAGTTATTCATAACGTTCCTTTCTTAAGATTCAATAAATATAATTTCTACTTCACGACATTCCAATTTGGCTATGACCATCTCTTCTTCACTATTTATTATTTCAGTATCAATTCCATTTTCAGTTCTATAAGTAATTTCTACAGGATATTGTAAAGAAGGTTTCTCATTAGAATCAGGGTTATCATCATACCAGGATTTAAATTCAACCCAGCTTTCTTCATCATCGGCAGGAATTTCGCTTGTTGTA
>CALKMQ010000001.1 GCA_938092125.1 uncultured bacterium | reverse complement strand
CTGATGAGCCAGCAGATGGTAGTGATTCTGAAGAAAAAGAAAAGTAAGGATAAGAGGTTAAGATATGATTACAGATTATAATCGCCTATCAGGGCTTCATAAAGTAGCAATTCTTTTCTCAGTTCTTGGTGAAAGTCTTGCTATGTCTCTTATTAAAGGTTTGTCTCGTACAGAAGTAAGGAAAATTAGAGCAACTATTCGCGAAATGGGTAATGTTTCTTTTACTTTAAAAAGACGGGTTATGGAGGAATTTTATTTTGGGTTCCTAAGTGAACAATTCTCTGATGAAAATGATAATGATGAAGATGAAGGACCTATTAAACCTTTTGAGTTTTTAACTGAAATGACCGATGAGCAACTTATTGCATTATTAGCAAATGAAGATGTGCCAGTTGTAGGAATTGCATTGGCTCAATTAGATGCAGAAAAAAGAATGGCTATATTAGAACGAATGAAGCCTGAGCAAAAAGGTAAAGTCCTTATTGAGCTTGGTAGTTTACAAGAAATTCCACTTGAAGCTATTGTAGAAGTAGCTGGGAAGCTTAAAGAAAAAGCCTCTTATCTACCAAAACCAGTAGAGTTTTCTAGAGGTGGCGCTAAAGAAATTGCTGATTTAATAGGAGAAATGGACGCTGACGAAGGTGAAAGATATATGCAAACTCTTCAAAATGAAAACTCGGAGCTATATAAAGCCGTAAAAATGCTTGTATTAACATTTGAAGATATCTTAGATAACTTTCCAGATGGAATCTTAAGAGATCTTTGTAATAGTGTTGAGCTTGACGCTTTAGCGATGGCTATGAAAGGTATAGATCAAGAGATTGTAGATAGAGTAGTTGGTAATCTGCCTCAAAAGAAACAAGCTATGTTTGAACCAGTAGAGGGTCCTAAACCAAAGCGAGAAGTTGATGATGCTAGAAAGATCATTGTTTCTGCAGCAAAAGAAATGGAAAAAGAAGGGGCTTTTAACTTGGCTGATATGATGGGTGGCGGAGAGATGGTAGAGTAGTATTAATTTTTCACAATTATTTGTTTAAAAAAAAGCCCCAATATTGGGGCTTTTTTTATTTAATCAAACTAATTCAGCTTGTGCTGCTGAAAGCCTTGCGATAGGAACGCGGTATGGAGAGCAACTGACATAATCTAATCCATTATTTCTGCAAAAATGAACGGAATCTGGGTCGCCACCATGTTCACCACATATACCAATTTTTAAAGATGGGTTAACTTTTCTACCGTACTGTACTGCCATTGTTACTAATTTACCAACACCTTTAACATCTAAACTTTGAAACGGATCTCCTGGTAATATCTTACGATCTAAGTATTCAGGTAAAAAAGATCCTATATCATCTCTACTAAAACCATATGTGGTCTGAGTAAGATCATTGGTTCCAAAACTAAAAAACTCTGCATGCTCAGCAATTTCGTCTGCAGTCAAGCATGCTCTAGGTAATTCAATCATCGTACCAACTAAATAGTTTAGTTCTAAATTAAATTTATTTTCAACCTCTGAAGCTACATTGCGAATTATTTTTTCTTGGTCAATATACTCTGTTACAGTCCCTATTAAAGGTATCATTATCTCTGGTAAAACATTTAGACCTTCGTTCAATAGCTCTGCTGTTGCTTCTAAGATAGCGCGTGCTTGCATTTCAGTTATAGCAGGATAAGCAATCCCCAATCTGCATCCACGATGGCCAAGCATTGGGTTTAATTCGTGAAGACTTGCGATACGTTGGCTTATAACTGATCTATCAATTCCTATATTGTTTGCTAATTCAGTTATCTGGTTATCATCTAAAGTAATAAATTCATGAAGAGGAGGGTCTAACAGTCTAATTGTTACTGGTTTTCCTTCCATCGCTTTTAAAATTTCTTTAAAATCTTCTTTTTGAAATGGTAATAATCCCATTACAGCTTTTCTTCTGTCCTCATCGTTTTCTGATAGTATCATTTTTCTCATAGCAAGAATTCTTTTTTCGTCAAAAAACATATGTTCAGTTCTGCAAAGACCAATTCCTTCAGCACCAAACTTTATTGCTTGCTGAGCATCTTCAGGACTTTCAGCATTTGTTCTTATCTTTAACTTCCTATATTCATCTGCCCAATTCATTAATTCTTTATATTCACTATTTTTATCTGGATCTGCAGGTATGAGATCTAATTGACCAAGATAGACTATGCCCAGTGTCCCATTCATTGTTATCCAATCACCTTCATTTATTATTTTACTTCCGACCGTCAAAGTCTTTTTTTGTACAGATATATTGATTTCGTTACAGCCTACAATGCAGCATTTCCCCCAACCTCTTGCAACCAATGCAGCATGAGAAGTCATACCTCCTCTAGCAGTTAAAATTGCTTCAGCAGCATGCATTCCGTGAACATCTTCTGGTGAGGTCTCTTCTCTTACAAGAATCACTTTTTCGCCTCTAGAATGCCATTCCTCTGCATCATCAGCTGTAAAAACCACTCTCCCTTTTGCTCCACCTGGTCCAGCTGGAAGACCTTTCGTTAATTTTGTAGCTTTATCTTCACTAGCCTTATCTAAAGTTGGGTGTAATAATTCATCAAGTTGATTTGGGTTCACTCTCATTAGAGCAACTTTTTTATCAATCATATTTTCTTTATGCATTTCAACAGCTATTTTTATTGCAGCTACGCCATTACGTTTTCCTACTCTAGTTTGTAGCATCCATAGTTTGCCTTCTTCTATCGTAAACTCAATATCTTGCATGTCAGAGTAATGTTGTTCAAGTCTGTTTTTTATATTAAAAAGCTCTTCATATATTTTTGGCATTGAATCTTCTAAAGAAGGCAGGTGACTTGTTTCTTCTGTTTTTGTGTCTTCATTTAACGGGTTAGGAGTCCTGAGTCCAGCCACAACATCTTCACCTTGTGCATTAGTAAGCCACTCTCCAAAAAATTCGTTCTCGCCTGTAGCAGGGTTTCTTGTGAAAGCAACTCCAGTTGCTGATTCTTCACCAGTATTTCCAAAGACCATAGTTTGAACATTTACAGCTGTTCCCCATTTTTCTGGTATATTTTCAATTTTTCTATAACTAATTGCTCTAGAGCCATTCCAGCTTTTAAAAACTGCTTCTATTCCTCCCCATAATTGATCTTCAGCATTATCCGGGAATTCTGAGCCTAGGGATGTCTTAATCTCATTTTTAAATATTTCTATAACGTTTTTCCAATCATTTTCAGATAAGTCAGTATCATTTTCTAAACTGTTGTTAGATTTATAAGTAGATAGATGATTCTCGAGTTTATGTCTAATTCCTTTATCTCCATCTGGTTCGATACCTGCAGCTTTTTCCATTACTACGTCGGAATACATTGTTATAAGTCTTCTATATGCATCATAAACAAATCTAGGATTATTAGTTTTTTCAATAAGCCCCGGGATTGTGCCGCTTGTTAATCCAATATTTAATACTGTTTCCATCATGCCTGGCATGGATTGTCTTGCTCCAGACCTTACTGATAAAAGCAATGGGTTTTTTGCATCGCCAAATTTTGTACCCATTATTGATTCAACTTTAGATAATGATTCTTTCACTTCACTAGTAAGGCTTTCAGGAAACGATCTGTTGTTTTTATAATATTCTGTACAAACTTCTGTAGTAAGAGTAAATCCAGGGGGGACAGGTATGTCTAATAAATTCATTTCTGCTAGATTTGCGCCCTTTCCTCCAAGTAAATTTTTCATATCTGCTTTACCATCTGCTTTACCATCACCAAAATTATATACATACTTCATTTGCTTAATCTTTCTTTTATTTTGTTTATTAATATTACTTGAATCATTTATAAATATTTGAAATCCAAGGGTTAAATCTAAATTCTTTTTTAAGTTTTATGGAAACTTGCTTTGCTACAGAAATCATTTTGTACTCACCATGCTGAACTCTGAACCAAGTTTTCTCTTTCACCCAAGCTTCTGTTACTTTTGAGGGATAACCTAAAGTTGTCATCTTTTTTGCTAGATCTTCTGCTGCCTTTTTATTTTCAAAAGAGCTTAGTTGAATTGTGTAATACTCGGTTTTTCCTTTTTTGTCTTTTTTTAATATTCCGGGAGAAAGCGATGTTTTGACTCGATTATTAAATTTAATAATGGGTTTTAAACTAGGCTTCTTTTTTTTAATCGTTTTTATGATATTTATAGCTTGGGTCTTATTGGTATAACCGCTCGAAATTAACTTATAGAAATAGCTTCCATCTGAAGATTTAATTTTTTCTAAAGATAATGAAATATTACCTAAACTTAGATCTTTAAACAAAATTTTTGCGTTCTTCTCATTTTTGAAAGATGCTATTTGCACGTAGTAGTTTTCACTACTTGTAGTTTTTGACAGGTTTTGTTTTTTTTCTGAAGCTTTGTTTAATTTTGTTGTAGGTGATTCCTTTAGCTTTTTAATTGCAATATTTTTTTTATTGTTATCCTTTTTTACATCAGCTAAGTATATGGCTTCTAACCAACCTTCTTTATTATTGAAAATAGTTTTGTAGTACACTTTTTCATTGTTTGTAGCGCTTACTACTATTTTTTCAAGTGCATTTACTTTGATAAAAGCAGGAATTTCATCAATTATTTCTTTATTGAGAACATCTCCATACAAACTCGCATCTTGTTTAGTTACAAATGTTATCTCAACTGTTTCTTGAGATAATATTTCATGTTGTTTACTGCATGCATAGTGGGATGTGAAAGTGATTAAGATGAAGATAATAACTATGAAATATTGAAGGAATATTTTATAGTTTATATTTTTTAAATGATTATATCTCACAAGATTGCGACTAATTGTTAGTAAGATAATATTAATAAAAGTAATTAAAAAACAGGAGAGAAGTATCTTATTTCTTTTAAATTCCCTTTATTATTATAAAAGTACCATTTATCAACCATTTTTCCATTTTTATATGCACCTTGCATCTCTTTACGAGTTTTATCATAATCTCGCCAACTGGTCCAGGTACCATCTTTTTTGCCATCGAGGTATTCACCTTCAGTAAGTTTTCCATCCTCAAAATATGCTATCCATTTTCCGTTTTTAAGACCTTCGTTAAAAAGCCCTTCTTGAGTTTTCTTACCGTTCTCGTTGTAAAACACCCATTTACTATGTGCATTACCATTTTTTAAAGTACCTTCTTTTTCTTTTTCTCCATTTTTATAATAAAATGTCCATTTTCCATTGTAAATACCATTATCATAGGTACCAATATCTTTTATTTGTTGGTTAGAATAATATGTTGTCCATAAGCCATGTTTTTTACCATCTTTATATGCTCCTATGGTTTCTTTTCCACCGCTCCATGTTCCTCTAGGCTGAGGCTCTGGAACAGGCATTAAAACAACTTCAGGAACTTTTTTGCTCTCGTACCATCTAATCCAAGGTCCGTCTTTTTTACCATTAAGTAATCTACCTAAAAATAAATATTCTTCTTCTTTGTTTTCGTCTGCGATTACACCGGTAAACGGTTTGGTATTATCATTAATCTTATATAGTAGCTCAGTTTCATCAATTTTAGATAAATCTTTAAATTTTACATGGTCAAGATCTTTTCCGTAGTCAAAAGTAAAGTCAACTTGTCCATCTTTATTCCAATAAGTCCAAACACCTTCAGGTTTAGAAAACTTTTTTTCTATATTGGCAGATAAATTTCCTTCTTTTTTCTTATTACCGTTTTTGTAAAAGTATGTAGTTAATCCATCTTTAACATTGTTTTTATGGAACCCTTGTTCCATGATTTGGTCACTGTTTAAATACCAAGTTACCCATGGTCCATCTGCAATTTCTTTTCCTGTTTTAGATTCTCCTTTATAGGTAATCATTTTTGACCTAAAGCCATCAATCCAGGACGTAGCAGGGCCGTTAAGCTCTCCATTTTTCCAAAATTTCTCGTACTCTTTTCCTAAACTATCTGATGAAGAGACAACCCATTTAGTTTCTCTTCCATTTAAAAGGTCATTTGAATAAGTAAGCTCTTGAGTTACAGCTCCATCTTCATTGTAGTAAAGCCAGAGGCCAGATCTTTCATTTTTTGAAAATGTTCCCTCACTACTCTTTATTCCCGTTGTAAACCATGAAAACCAAGCACCCTCTTTAAAGCCGTCTATGTAGTAGCCTTCTTCTTCTTTGTTATCGTTTAAATACCACCACCAGCTCCATAATTCGTTACTTTCATCTTTATAGACACCGTCTTTGTATTGCCAGTTTCCATTTTCCACATATTTAAGAGTAGGGTCTTCTTTGTACCATTTTGTCCACCGGCCATGCGGGAGCCCTTTTTTATATCGTTGCTCTTCTTTTAGATGCCCATTATCAAACCAATATTTATATAAACTATCAACTTTCCCGAAACTAAAAGTTCCTTGTTCTTTTGATTTACCATTATTGTACCAGAGAGACCATTCCCCGTGTTTTTTCCCTCTGTAATACTCGCCTTGGACTTCAACTTGTCCATTATCATACCACTGGACCCATTTACCATCTCTTACACCATCTAAAAACCTTCCAAGAAGTTTGTATCCTCTTTTACCACCAATTTCTTCAACTATCCCGATATAAGGTTCATATTTACCAATCTTGTAAGTAATACCATCGCGTTCTTCAATTTCACCTAGAGTTACTCTCTCTAAACCATCGCCGTAGTCAAATTTCAGCCATCTTTTTCCACCTTTTTCCCAATAAGTCCATTCGCCTTCTCGCTCTTTACCTCTCATGACGCCTTGCCTATCAATATCGCCTTCTTTATACCACTTGGTCACACTACCGTCAATTATATCATCTACAAAAGTTTCTTCATGGAGTTTATGATATGCAGTTCCTGATGAATCATTCCAAACTGTCCAAACACCATGTTTTTTTTCTTTTTTGTAGAAGCCTTCTTTGTCTTTGAGTCCATTGCTTCTCCACCAAATCCAATGACCATCTTTTTTACCTTCAAGGTAGCTAGACTTGAGGGAGTCTACACCAGTAGTATACCAAAAGTGCCAAAGGCCATCTTTCTCACCATTTTTAAAGTTTTTATGAAATTTTTTGTGCTGATCACTTGAATCACCAAACCATTTAATATGTGGTCCATTTTGAATACCAGCATTATAGTTAATTTCTTCACTTTTTTGTCCGTTTTTATCCCAAAAAACCCATTTGTTGTGTTTTTTGTTATTTATGTAATCTCCGTCTTGCTCTTTGATTATTCCACCTTGGTACCAACGAATGTATTTACCATTTAGTTTTCCATCACTGTAAGTAGCAAGAAATCTTTTATTACCATTTTCATACCAAGTATTCCAAGTGCTATCTCTTTCCCCATTTTTAAAATTTCTTTCTCTTCTTTTTTGGCCATCTTCGAACCATTCTGTCCACAAACCTTCTTGAACACCATCAATATAGAAGGTTTCTTCTTTTTTAATTCCGGTTTCTTCATAATAAATCGTCCACAATCCTTGCTGCTTTCCATTAATGTAGTTTTTTTCTTCTATTTTGTTACCATTAGAGCTCCAGTAAGATTGTAGTCCGCTAAACTTACCGTTTGAATAATTTAGTTCTGTTTTTCTTTTTCCATCCTCAAAAAATTCGATCCATGTTCCGTCGCGGTTACCATTTAGGTAATTACCCTGGAGTTTTAATTTTGGTTTAAATTCTGGGATAACTACTTCGATTGAATCCCACTGGCCATTATTTTCTAGTGTATCTTTAGTATTGGCTTCACCATCTTCACCGTAATCATACCACCATACTTCTTGCCAATATTCCGCCCAGGCACCATTTCGAACACCGTTAGCATAATTACCTTCTACCTTCAGTCCACCATCAGGATATTTAGTAATAACCAAACCATTATTCTGCGCCCAAATAGCAGATAGCAGTAAAACCGCAGTAAGTAACTGTTTCATAGTTTTTATATACATTTTTTATACAAATGGAAGGAAAGCAAATATATTTTTACCTCCCCTCGGATTCCTTTTGTATTACAAATTTAAAACAACAATACCACAAAGTCAAAAAATGAATAAAAAATTAATTTTTCTTATTTAACCTAATCCAGAAGCTTTGCCCGAATTTGTCGTTTAGGTTTATTAGTCCCTCGTTTGCGTTATTAGTCCCTAGAAAAACGGTTTCCGTTTCAAACTTATTGTTTGTTCTTAAGTATCCGCCGCCATCAGAAGCGTTGCCAATAAAAGTGGTTAATTTACCAAACCTATTATAGGTTCTAAAATAACCACTGCCTAGAAAAGATCCAGTTTCCCCAGAATTATCATAAATTCTAATTTGGCCAGAGCTATCTGCTCCTGTTCCAACATAAATACTTTCTTGCCCACTAAAATTATATGTTCTTAGGTATCCACCGCCATTTGTACCAGTACCTAGGAATATAGTTCTTTCTCCAAATTGATTATATGCTTGAATATAGCCATCACCAATGTAAGATCTTGTTTCTCCTAGCTTGTCGTAGATACGCAATTGGCCAGAATTATCAGAGCCAGTACCAAGGTACGAAGTTTCTCGACCTGAATTATTATAAGTCCTTATGTATCCACCACCCATTCTTCCTGTTCCGACATAGGCAGATTCATCTCCTTCTCCATTATACGCTCTAAGGTATCCACCGCCATCTTTTCCTGTGCCCACAAATAATGTAGGCTCACCAAAAGTATTATAAGTTTGCATATAGCCATTTCCCATATAGCCCATGACTACACCGCGATCATCTTCAACAGTAATGCTTTTTACTACCAGGTGTCCAAGTTCATCGGTCTCAGGTCTAAATCCAAAGATGGATAGAAAAAGTAGAGTAATTAAAACTCCAATTATAGTACTTTTTACATCAATGAATCTCATTGTGCCTCCTGAAATTAAATTTCATCAAAATTATAAAGTTTAATTTAATCATATTCATAAGTAATAATATTAATTAGTATTGGGTTACCCTGTTCAGATGGTTTAAGCATATCATAGTCATGGACTCTTGCTATATTTCCATGTTTATCATAGCCTATTGTCTTTTTTTGAATTAATCTGCTTTTATCATCAAAGGTAGCTTGGATAATTTTATTATTTTGGCTATTAATTCTGTATTCAATTCTACGAATAAGCTTCATAGAAGCATCCGTAATTATTTTTGTTTCTCTTCCTAGTTTCTCATCATACAAATTGGTAATAGTTTTTTCAAGGTTTCCATCCATATTATAGTGTATGATGCGGCTGACTCTTCCAGCTTCATCATATTCAAATTTTTTAGAACCTATTGAAAAGCCTCTTCTTGAGCTTATTATTTGGTCAACATTGCCATTATCATTGTAAGAATACGTAATTTTTTTCATTATGGAAGGATCAAAATTTTCTTCTTTTACAAATATATTTCCACTGCTGTCATTATCATAAACGGTGTGTTCGATAATAAAACCAGCATAGAATTCTTTATGCTCTTTAATCTTACCATCATCATTGTAATCAAAGCTTTCGCCCCAAGGCATGTTATCACTATTTGTATTTAAACCATCTAGTTTATTAGACATATTTACTTTTGATGGATCAAATCTTATTATCTTCCATAAATTGCCGTTGCTGTAATATTTATAAAATTCTCGCCACTTTAGAGAGTCATCATTGGTACTGTATAAGTGTTTAGCCACTAGTTTTCCGCCAATATTGTAATCATATTTAAAATGCATTAAGCGTTCAATGCCTTCAAGCTTTTGAAGTGATTGTCTATTTTTATAATCGATGTAGCTATATTTTTTTGATAAGGGGATGTTGTGTATATATATGGTGCTATCTAGTATTTGGTGTTGCGAATTATATCTAACAATAGTGGATTGTGAAAGCTCTCTAGTTTCTGTACCAAAGTTTTGTGAGATGCTGTAGCTTTTGATTATTTTTGTATTATTTCTACCAAATATAACAAAGCTTGGCACTAACAATATTATTAAAAGTTTATTTACAACTTTGTTCATAATTTTTTGCATATGTAGTACTTTTAAAAACTAATTTTTAATTATTTATTTATCAAAGTAATAGGATTACTTAATCTAAAAAGCTTTAATAAGCTGTTTAAGATTACTATTAAAAATTTAATAAAATCACAAAATTTTCACACTTAAAGTAATTGATTAAATGGCTTATTTTTCTATAAATCCTTATATAATAGATATTTAAAGAATTTTAATTTATTGTTGACATTAGATTAAATAATGTTTTAATATTTATTCAATGCGGAGTCTAATATGTTAAAAAATATGAAACATATCATTATAGGTGTGTCCCTAATTGTATCGGGGGCCCTGGCGTCAGAACTTAAAGATATTAAGTATGATCCTAAGACCAATGGTCTTATGATTAGTATTGATTATTCTGAGCCAATACCTGATGATAATATAATAGGGTGGAAGTCAGATAGAAATTGGCTTTATATCACACTTTTAGGTGTGAAACACGTAAACGAAATTAATCCAAAAGCTGATCCAAATAACTTAATTAAAGAATTAGTTATTGACAGCTTTGACGAATCTGTTCAGATAGCAATTCTCCTTACAAAAAAAATTCATTGGTATGATATTATTAATAGTGAGGGAAGTTCGTCAGCTGTTGTTTTTATCCATACAGAGATGAAAAACAATCTTCAAGCGAATTTAAAAAAGCATTTAGATAAGAAAGGAAAATCTGTCTTTTCTGTTATTTCTCAGAAAGGTTTCCCTACATATAACACTAGCTTTCAAGCAGCATTTAACAAAGCTAGAGAGGAACTTGGTTCTAATGCTATCTTTAGATATAAGGGTAAGCTGTATCACACAAATCACCCTGGAGAGGGTTCTGTAAATATAGCTTCAAACATAATTGGAGAAGATAAATCAGAAAATATAGATGATATTTTTTCCAATTACACTTCAGCTTCAGAGGATCTTAATCGTTTTGATTCAAAACCTGTTAAAGCTGATGAGAAAGCCTACCAATCAGTTGATGAATACTTTATCGAGGAAAATTCTGGAGAGGAGTTAGCAGAATGGTCTGATTTATCCGATGACTCTCCTTCAAAAAGTAGTCTTTCTTTCTGGGATAAAATGACTGCTGCTAGGGAAGATGATGAAAAAGCAAAGTTATTTGATAATTTGGAATCTTCGAAAGGCCAATTAATTGAAGAGCTAGCAGATCATTCTATAATAAATGATGATTTAGATGGTAGAATTGTAAAAGTTCCGAAAACTTCTTGGTGGCAGAAACTTCCTTTTGTATCAATCACTAAAAGTAGATTTGGTTCTATCAAAAAGAACAGAACGAATGATGAATTATTACTTGGGCAATCAGCAATCAGGGTTGATGCAAATTTAAAAGGAGTTCCAATATATATTGATGGTAGATATGTAGGTCATACTCCTCTTAAAACGCCTATTCGTGTTGAGCCAGGTTGGCACCAAGTTAGTGGTTTTTCGCCTCAGTACTTAATGTATTTAAATACTGGGACTGTGGATTATGTGTCAAATGATCCAATGTTGAAAAATCAAATTTTTGGAACAGAGACGATATATGTTGAGGGTGGTAAGATTGCC